>JAYTAT010000513.1:0-3781 GCA_043737315.1 Archangium sp. | reverse complement strand
GGTTGGTGGTCTCTGACGCCACGGGCAATGTGTTCGCCGACGTCGACAAGGCGGAAGGCCCGGTCTCGCTGGCGGTCCCGCCGGGCACGTACCGCGTGCAGCTGCGCGTGCCTGATGGCGTGATGGAACGCGTGGTGCTCGTGCCTGCGTCAGGCGGCGCCACGTTGACCGGCAGCGATCTCGAGCAGGCCTCCTTGCTGCGGGTGGCGCGAAAGGGCGGTGAAGAGACCCGGCTGGTGATCTCCGCCGGCGCCGGCATCGCTTCGGGTTTTCTCTCAGGTCTGGTGGTGCAGCCGGGCGCAGAGCTGCGCGTGCGCCGCGATGGGTACCTGCTGGGCCCGCTCAATCAGCTCTCTGCCGCCTTCGCGTGGCGAGACGGCACCTCGGCCACCTTTCACCAGACCGAGCTCGAGCTGCGCCTGGGCACCGGGCATCGCTTCTCCTGGTCGCGCGCGAGCCTCACGCTGGGCGTGGAGACGGGGCCGATGCTCATCTTGCAGGACGGCCTGCCCGACGGCACCACGCGCACCAGCCTCGGGCTCTCGCTCGCGCTGGCACTCGAAGGCCGGGTGCGCATCGTCGGGCCGCTCGAAGTCTTCGTGCACGGGATGGCCGGCGCTGCGGTGGTGAAGAAGCTCACCGGCACCCTGCTCGCCCCTCGGCTCGGCGGCACCGTGGGGCTCGCGCTCACGTTCTGAGGGATGTCTCACCGAAGACCGCTCAGGTGTCGAACGCTCGACCGATGACAGCTAAGAGGATGCTCGCATGAAGTTCCGCACGTCCCGCGCTGCGCTGTTCTTCGGCCTGGTGGCTGCGAGTTGTTTCGATCCGCTCTACGAAGAAGGCGCGCACCTGACACCGGGCTGGGTGTTGTGCTGCCCTTCGGGCGTGGTCGACACGTGCTTCTGCCAATCGGCGAGTTCCTGCGAGCCGGAACCGGCCGCCTGCTCGGGAGGCCGGTGCGCCCCGGTGCAGGCGCTCTGCGCCGTTTTCCCAGGCGGTGCAGACGCCGGCGCAGGAGGTGGCAATGGTGGTGGTGCGGGCACGGGTGGAGGCAGTGGTGGTGCGGGAGGCGGAGCGAGTGGCGGCGGCGGAGGTTCGTCGGATGCCGGCCTGTTCGGCGACGCAGGCATCGTGGATGGCGGGGTCTCGGATGCCGGCACCGGCGGTGGCACTGGCGGCGGCACTGGCGGTGGCGGTGGCGGTGGCACCGGCGGCGGCACTGGCGGTGGCACTGGCGGCGGCACCGGCGGCGGAACGGGGACCTCGTTCGAGTTCTGCTGCATCAACGCCCGGGTGACCACCTGCGCCTGCCCCGTGAAGGGTTGCACCAACACGCCCTTCACGCCGTGTCCCGGTGGCGGGTGTGTCGCGGGCAGCAACGCCGCGCTTTGCCGCTGAGTTCTCTGACGCCCTGAGAGGGAACGGCTCGGTCGCTTGGCGCGCTCGAAGGGGCGCCCGATGACGCCGCGCTCCTCAACTCGATGTTCGATCATGACATTCGCGAAGCGTTTCGTTCTCATTCTCACAACGACCGTTAGGTCGCTGGCGCTCGCGCAGGCCGTTCCGACGATCGGCGCCACGGGTGGCGGTCAATCGATGGTTCCCTACCGGGGCACCAGCGTCTCGTACGGCCACTCGATGAGCGCCTACGAATACTCCGAGCCGACTCGGGTGTGGACGCACCGCCTCGGCTTGATGCCCGAGTGGCGCCTCGCGTACGAGCGCGTGAAGGACACCGACGGCGAGGGTATCGGCAACGCCACCAACGACGGCATGGTCGTCGCCTCGTACCCCATCACCAGCCACTTCGACATTCGCCGCCAGTACAACCCCTCGACCGGCGGGCAGCTCAACGTCATCGAAGAGAACACCCAGGATCGCCCCGGCGCCGACACCGGCGGCGGCGCACCCACTGCGCAGTGTTCGCCCATCGAGCTGACCATTCGCAACTCCGCGGTGCCTGACAACGACTACGAGCCGGCCGAGCCCCGACGGCGACACCGCGCCCGACTGGACCACCCCGCACGTCGTGGCGGGCAAGGCCGTGGTGAAGTTCGACGCAACCCTCTCTGCGGTCAACGCGCAGGGCGGCGTGGTCACCGGCCGGCCGGGCTGTGATGCGAACGACAGCAGCTCCTGCACCTGCACGTCGAACCGCGCATGGCTGCTGAGGGTCACGGCGAAATCCCCTTTCCCTGTGGGAGAGGGCGCCCCGAAATGCCGCCTCAACGCAACGAAACGCCGACGATCCGATCCAGGATCGCCGAGATCGCCGCGCGTGAAAGACCAAGGGCCGCAGCCTGCGCAAGGAGACGCGAACGCAGCTCGAGTTCCCGCGCCGGATCGATGCGCTCGACCTTGTTCTGCTGCTTCCAGGCCCAAATCTCTTCGACCACAGACGCCCGCGAAGCGAGCAAGCGGATCAGCTCTGCATCGAGCTCGTCGAGCTGAGCGCGCAGCTCCTCCAGCTTCACGGAGACAACGTCCTCATGGTGCCTGCAGTCACTCCGAACTGCTCATGCACCTCGAGGCGTTGCTGCAGCTCTGCAGGCGAACACTTCCCCTTCAGCACGTCTTGCCACGCCGCCAGCACCGAGCTGCACGTCGCCTGGTCCTCCCAGACGAACTCGACGCGGAACCGCTTGACGCCCGCCTCGAGCAACCGCGGCACGGCCTTGCCCGCGCTCTGGGCCTGGGCATTGAACACGGTATTCCTGCACCCGATGTCGACCACCACGGGGTGCCGGCGGCCTTCACGATCCTCCAGCGCGATCTGCTGCTTCTCGCAAGGCCGGCCGCAGGTCCTGAAGTCACGGCCCTGGGAAATGGTGTGCGCGTAGACGCAGTGTTCGGTGTGGAAGGTTGCGATGTGGTGATGCACCGCGACCGTGATCCGCTCAGCAGGCACTGAGCCCAGCATCGCGTGCAGCTGCGTCTCATCGAGATCGTGCGCGGCGGTGAGCGTGTCGCAGCCCATCGCGAGCAGGTGCCGCGCGGTGACCGAGTTGGTCACGTTGAGCGAGAAGTCACCGTGCACCACCGGCCCCGCCACCGGGGAGCGCGAAAAGTGAACCAGCCCACCCCAATGCCGCACCAGCACCGCGTCGGGAGCGAGCTTCTCGATGCGCCGATCGATGCCGTCTTCACCGGGCTTCTGCACACGAGTGGTCGCAATCACCACGTGGAGCCCGGCCCCCCGAGCACGCGCGACGGCTTTCTCCAGGCCGACCAGCTCCATCCAATCGAGCTCGACCTCAGGCAGACCCGTAGCGATCACCGCCTCGAGCTGAGCAGCGGTGCGCACCAACGGAATCAGCCGCGGCTCGGCGGGCGCGACCCAGGGTCGGCGTGCAGGCAACGTCGCCGCTTGCGCTGCAAGGTGAGCGGCAACGGGCACGGGCGAGATCGCATGACGGCGGGCCGCGAGCACTTTGGGCTCGAGCTCAGCGACCAACGACCGACGCAGGGCCTTGAGCGCTGACGGCGGCAAATGCAGGCCCGCACCCAGCCCATTGAGCTCAACTTCAGCGAGCCGGAACGGAGTGCCACCGAAACTTCCGAGCTTCTGCGAAATCAGCTCGACCCCCAGGCTCACGTTCGACGCCGCGCTCAACACGGCCTCGCTGCACCCCGTGACTGAGACGCCCTTGCCCACGTTGCCCAGCGCCGTCGCCACCGCCGTGAGCGGCTCGCCCAGCGCACCTGACACGACGAGCTTGACCGCAATGTTCCCCAATGCGCCACGCATGCCCTCGTCGACGGCCGCGTTCGCATCGGC
>JAYTAT010000512.1:0-1404 GCA_043737315.1 Archangium sp. | reverse complement strand
ACAACGATCTCGATGGCGTGACCGACTGCCTGGATACCTCGTGTCTGGGGCAAGCCTGCTCCACTCCCATGCCGCCCGCCTGGCGGTGTGGCGCGCGGGAGCCCGATGCGGGAACCCCCGACGCGGGAGACGACGCGGGGGTCGATGACGCAGGTACACCCGATGCTGGCGGGCTCGTGCTGGGCTGTTACGCCCCCGAGCAGGCCTGCGCAAACGGCGTCGATGACGATGGTGACGGCGAGGCCGATTGCCTCGACATCGACTGCGCGGGCCTCACCTGCGCCAGTGGAACCACTTGCACGAACCGCAGCTGCCCGGGGCCCGGATGAACCGAACGTGGGTTGTCGCTCTCGTCGTCGTGGTCGCCTGCAGCGCCTGGGGCCAACGTGTTCCCTGGGCGAGCGAAACGGTTTCGGTTCCTTCGACCCGCGCGGGCGATCCCACCTTCCTTTACGTGCCGGGGATCGACGCGGGCCTGCGACTCATCGTGGGCACCGATACGATCAACCCTCCCGGGGCGGTGCTGTTTCCCCTCGGAGGCACGACCGCTTTTCTTCAGGGCGGCGCTGTGAAATCGGCTGACTCGAGGGGCAATCTGCTGGTGACGACCTCGCCCGGAACCAACCTCGTGTTGGTGTATCGATTCACCGCCGATGGCGTGGCCTCCCGGATCGACACGGGCAACTTCTTCGTGAACTCGGCGGGTCAGGTCGCGCTCGGCAGCCGCCCCGATGGCGGCTTCGACTTGTGGGTCGACACCTCCAACACGGAGCTCGAGCACTACGCGATGAGCATCCCTGCGATCGGCATGGCCACGTTCATGCCGCTGCCCACCGTCATCGTGCCCGAGTTGCCCTCGGGTCTGGCCATCGACGACCGCACGGGCCGGCTCTACGTGGGGCAGCCCAGCCGCGGCATCTTGACGGTGGATCGCAACGGCGTGAGCTCGTTTCTGCTGTCGATCGACGCAGGCCAGCTGGGCAGCGCGGTGGGGGGCATCGACCTCTTTCTCGCGGCCGATGGGGGCGTGCTGCTGTTCTCGGCGGCGCCCAACGAAGGGCAAATCAAGGTGCACGCTCACTCAGGGGGGCAGGCCACCTTCCGGGCTTCGCTCACCATCGCTGACATCGACGGCGGCGGCGCGGCCGTGACCAACCCGGCCTTCGTCGACATCTTCGAGCAGGCCATGCCGGGTTTTCCGCGAGGCGTGATGGTGGTTCAGGACGACAGCAATGGCTCCTACAAGCTCGTCTCACTTGCAGCGGTCAACGACGTCTTCGCTCTCCCGGCGGCCTTCAACCCCGTCGTGGTCACCGATGCAGGCGCTCCGCTCGATGCGGGCACGCCCGATGGCGGCAGGGGCGACGCTGGCATCGCGGACGCGGGCGTCACCGATGGCGGGAC
>JAYTAT010000511.1:0-9330 GCA_043737315.1 Archangium sp. | reverse complement strand
GAAGACCCGTGGTTCGAGCGTCATCGCGTCGCTCATCTGCGTCACCAGCGTTACGTCTTACGTCGTTTGCTGCGCGTGCGTGCGCCCTTACGGGCCGCCTTAGACCTGCTCGCACCCGAGCGCCTTTGAGCCGACCGATGTGCCTGGGCACTGAGTGCACGGTGTGTGGCAGCGCTGCGCGGCTCCTTTTGTAGCGCTCGTTTCGATGCGCTCGAACGACGGGCGGAAACGGTGCGATGGGGGTGGCGGCCTCGTGCAGTGTCCAAAACCGCCTGCCGCTTCACCTTCGCAGAACCGCGCTTGGGCGCGCCCAGCTTCACGCCCGCGCGCCGGGCCTTCGACAACCCGATGGCGATGGCCTGCTTCGCCGAACGCGCGCCGTGTTTGCCTGCGCGAACGTGGCGCACCTCTTCACGAACGAACTCACCGGCCTGGGTCGAGGCGGCTTTGCCTTGCCGACGAGCTTTGGCCGCGCGCTTGAGCGTCTCTTTCTCTGGCATGTCGGCCCCTTTGAAAGAGCCTCAGTGCAACTGTGGTTCCCACGCAGAAGCTGCGATTTTCTCGAGGGGCCCTGGGTGATCCGTGCAAACGGCCAGCGGCATTTTTGTTGCTCTGAGCGGGCTGAGCTTTCCGTGCGGAAGTCGTGCACGGGCCACCCATACGGAGCCACCATGCGCCGACTTTGTTTCACGATGACCCTGATTGCCGCACTGTCCTCGAGCGTCGCGCTCGCCGACGCCGACATTCTCTTCAACAAGCGAGAGCCGCGCCGGAACATGCTGCTCATCAACCCCGGCGACCTCTTCCAGGGTGTGTTGTCACTCGAGTACGAACGCGGCGTCGCGCCGTGGTTCGGCGTCACCTTCGGCCTGGCGCTCACCACCTTCCGCAGTCTCTTTGACGACACGCGCCCGTACGACGTGGCGATCGCCCCCGAGATCGGGTTTCGCTTTCACTTCATCCGCAACGCACCCGGCGGCTTGTGGATCGGGCCCTACCTCAACGCAGGCGTGATCCTCGATGGCAACGACGACACCTCGCGCGACTTCACCTGGGGCCTGGGGGCAGCGCTCGGCTACAACTTCGTCATCGGCAAACACTTCACCTTCCAGCTGGGCGCGGGCGGTGGCTTCAACGACTACGGCGATCGCATTCGCTGGGATCCGCGCCTCAAACTCGGCATCGGCGCCAGCTGGTGACTCGTGACTCGTTCAGGTGCCGAACTCGGACCATCTGGGGGCGGCGGCAAACGCCGCGTGAATCAAGCCCACGTGCGAATACGCCTGCGGGAAGTTGCCCCACATCACGCCGGTGACGGGATCGAGATCTTCCGAGAGCAGGCCGAGCGGTGACTTCACGTCGCGCACCTTGTCGAGCAACGCGCGCGCCTCTTCTGGATGCCCCAGCCGCGCCATCGCCTCGATGAGCCAGAAGGTGCACAAGCTGAACGCCACGCTCGGCACGCCCAGGCCGTCATCCGTACGGTAGCGCCGCAACCAGCCGTTGTGTTCGAGGTCAGCGCGCACCGCTGCCACCGTCGCATGCATGCGCGGATCTTCAGGTGAGAGCAGCCGCAAGGAAACCGCCTGCAGGAGCGCCGCGTCGACCTCGGTGCCGCCGTAGTCCGCCACCAGGTTGCCGCGTTTGGTGTCGACCGCTTGCGAGAGCAGCTCGTCTCGAATTTTGGTCGCTGCCGCCGCGAACTCAGGCGCGTCGATCGGCCGGTGGAGCTGCGCGATGCGATTCATGCGATCCGCCGCGGCCCAGCACATCATCGCGCTGAAGGTCTGGGGTCTCCATTCCGAGCGGATCTCCCAGATGCCGGCGTCGGGCTGGCCGGCCACCGAGATGGCCCTGCGCGTGAGCCGGGTCACCAGGTCGAGCACGGGCGCCGTGACCTGTTCGCGGAAACGCGCGTCGAGGAACATGGGCGTGAGCGCGAGCACCATCTCTCCGAACACGTCGTTCTGCGTGTGCAGCGCAGCACCGTTACCCACGCGCACCGGCCCCTCGTTCAAGAAGCCGGGCCAGTCGGGAAGAATCTTCTCGTGCAGGTCCGCCTTGCCGTCGATGCGGTACAGCGGCGCCAGCGCGAGGTCGGGCGCGGAAGACGCGACGTTGAGCAGGTAGTGAATGAACTGCTCGCGCTCTTCGAAGTGACCGAGCAGGCGGAACGCACCCAGCGTGTAGAACGCATCACGCAGCCAGCAATACCGGTAGTCCCAGTTGCGCCCCGTGCCCGGCGCTTCGGGAATCGAAGTGGTCACCGCGGCGATGATGGCGCCGGTGTCTTCAAAACAATGCAGCTTGAGCGCGAGCGCCGAACGAATGACCTCCTCTTGATACGCCGGGGGGATCTCGCAGTTCTTCACCCAGTTGTGCCAGTAACGCACCGTCTCTCGGAGAAACCGTTCGCACAGCGGCTCGAGCGGCTGCTCCACCGGCTCGCCCCAGGAGAAGACGAAGTGTTTCCGTTCGGTCAACGCAAAGGGCTCGTCATTCAAGTACGAGAGCGGCGCGTCGGTGGTCAGGCGCACCTCCGACTCGTAGCCCTGGAAGGAGAGATGATGAGAACCGAACTCGCGGCGCGGGCGCTTCTTGCTCCAGCCCAGGATCGGGTCGCACAACACGCGCACGCGCGGCGTGCCTGAGAGCGGCTCGACGATGCGCAGCAACTTGGTGGGCCGGAAGCTGCGTTCGTACTGAACGAAACGGGGCGCGAAATCGAGAACACGAAACGCACCGTCGACGGTGACGAATCGTGTCTCGAGCACGTTCGTGTTCGGCAGGTAACGCTGCGTGCCTTGCGTTGGAACCGCAGGCCCAATGGAAAAGCGGCCGCCGTCGGCTTCATCGAGGATCGCCCCGAAGATGGGCTCGGAGTCGAAGCGTGGCATGCAGGCCCACACGATGGCGCCGTCACGGCGTACGAGAGCGTTGAGCTGGCAGTTTCCGATCAAGCCGAGGTCGGCGAGCGTCATCGTGACGGATTAACGCGTCAACGCGGTGGGTGCAGCAATCACCGTGTCGGCGATGCGTTTGAGTAACGCACGAACGGCAGCCACCCCCGAAACACGGTAGCGGGCGAGCGTCTGCCCTCCACCGACGTGCACTCCGATGGCGCCGGGCGGCAGGGCCGAGAACAGCGACTCGTCGGTTCGATCATCACCCAGGGCCAGTACGGTCGCGCCAGGCGCGGTCGCCAACACTTCCGGCAAGACGGCTCCCTTGTTCACGCCCCGGGGCCGCACCTCCAACACGCGTGAGCCCTCGAGCACCTCGAACTCGCTGGCCTGCGGATCAGCCCTCAGCGCCAGGCGCAGCTCTTCCACGCGGCGCCGCGCCAGTTGAGGCTCGGTGGCGCGGTAGTGAAAGGCGAGCGCGCCCGACTTCACCTCGAGCACCGAGCCGTCGGTGCGTTGCACCACCCGCTCCATGCGCCTTCGCACGGGCTCGAGCCACGCAGGGGGCAAGGGTCTGCGAGCGCCCCACTCTGCGCGGCGTTCGAAGCGTGACCACAAGCCGTGTTCTGCGTGCAGCCCCAGATCGAGCTCGCCGAGGAACGACTCGAGTGACTCGCGCGAGCGGCCCGACACCACGTGCACCGAAGTGCCGGGACGAAGGGTGAGCTTGCGCAGCAGCTCGACCAGCTCACGGCCAGGCGACGCCGCGCGCGGGCTGTTCGAAAAATCGACCAGGGTGCCGTCGTAGTCGAGCACCAGCAGCAGCCGCGCCGCCGAGGTGACGATGGCCATCGCCTGCTCGAGCGCAACCGAAGGCACGGCGAGCGCATCGCTGGGGTTCTGCTGCCCGAGCGCGTCGACGAAGCTGCGCGCCCACTGGTCGACGTTGCCAGCATGCACCGTCTTGCGCAGCCCACTCATGCGCAGGCGTTGTTCGAAGGGCTGCATCTCGATGGCCTGCAGCATCGCCTGCGCCATCGCCTCGAGATCGTACGGATTGACCAGCAGCGCTTCGTGCAGCTCGGTCGCCGCGCCCGCGAACTCCGAGAGCACCAGCACGCCGGTGTCGTCGATGCGCGAGGCCACGTACTCCTTGGCGACCAGGTTCATGCCGTCGCGAAGCGGCGTCACCAGCATCACGTCGGCGGCCGCGTAGAGCGCGCACAGCTCATCGAAATCCACCGCGCGGTGAAGCATGTGTACCAGCGAGTGGGTGGGCGAGCCGAACGTGCCGTTGATGCGCCCCACCAACTCGTTCACCACGCTGCGGTAGTCGGCGTACGCATCGACCTGCTCCCGCGTGGGCACCACCAGTTGAATCACGTGGAGCAGGTCTTTGAGCTCGGGCCGCAGGTGCAGCAGCTTCTCGAACGCGAGGATCCGTTTGACGTGGCCTTTCGTGTAGTCGAAACGATCGACTGAGAGGATCAGCTTCTTGCCCTGCGAGTCTTGATGCAGCGCTTCGACGCGCGCCTTCACCTCAGGCGTCGCGGCGCACGCGGCGAACTGGTCGGCGTCGATGCCGATGGGAAACGCGGCGACTCGCACCGGCCGGCCGTCGTCGTACATCACGTCACCCGACAGCTCGAGACCCAGCAGCTGAGAGCAGGCGTAGGCGAAGCTGAACGCGTAGCCGGCGGTGTGAAAGCCGACCACGTCGGCGCCGAGAATGCCGCGCAAGACCTCGGCCCGGCGCGGGAGAATGCGAAAGACCTCCGGGCCGGGAAAAGGAACGTGCAGGAAGAAGCCGATGCGCGCGCCGGGGCACCGCTGGCGCAACATCGCGGGCACCAGGGTCAGGTGGTAGTCGTGTACCCAGATCAAGTCGCCTTGGTGCCATTGTGCTGCGACCGCGTCGGCGAACCGTTCGTTCACCGCCCGGTAGGACGGCCAATCATCGGCTTGATCGAGCTGCACCTTCTCGAGCAGGTAGTGGCACAGTGGCCAGAGCACCCCGTTGCAAAACCCGTCGTAGTAAGACTTGAGCTCGGCTGCGGTGATGTGAATGGGCACGGCACGGTAAGGCGCCAACGCCGCTGCCACCTCCGGTTCAGGGGCGTCGCTCACCAGGCCCGACCAACCAAACCAGAGGGAGTCGCCCGAGCTGTGCACGCTCTTCAAGGCTGAGGCGAGGCCACCCACCGACGGGTTGACTTCCAGACCATGCTCTCCACGGGTCAGCGTGACGGGCAGCCGGTTGGAGACGAGCAAGACTCGCGACTGCATGCAATTGCACTACCCACCCCCCCGCCTCACCGCTTGCCGAGAACAGGCGGGACGCGCGGCCATAATCTGGTGAGAGCAATGTAAAACTTCGCCCGTGCAGTTCAGCGAAAGACGTACCGCGTGGTCACCGGATAATGGTCACTCGTGGTCTTCGCGTAGTTGGTGATCGACGGTACGGTCGCAGACGCAGAGCCGGTCACGTACGCGGAGAACAGCGGCGCATTGAAGAGCTGGTGATCGATCGGGGTCGAGTTGAACGCCGTCGTGCGCCGGTTCGAGTCAGAGAGTTCCTTGGTGGGAAAGCGGTACCGCGTGACGTCGGTCACGAAGTTCGCGTACGGCGACGGGTTGGGCGTGACGGTCGACACGTCGACGTCGTCATTCCAGTCACCGATGACCATCACGCTGTCGGCGGCGCGCGTGGTGTCGAGGTACTGCTTGAGTGAAGCGCTCGCAGCGAGGCGACGATCGTAGCTGTCGACTTGTCCGAAGGCCTTCATGTGCAGCACGATTACGTAGAGTTCTTTCGACACCCCGTTGGCCGCGATGCGCAGGCGCACCTCGAGCGGGGGCCTTCCCGCGAAGTCATAGTTCGACGTGGTGAGGATCAACTGAGCCGACACCACGGACACCTTCGAGGTGCGGTAGACGAGCGCCAGCTTCTGCTCGGTCGCGCCGTAATAAAAGGTGCCGCTGGGCACGTCGGTCGCCACCACCGACGCGAAGCCCGTGAATCCTGAGACCACGCTGGCGAACTCGCTGGTGCCGACGATCTCTTCGAAGCCCCAGAGGTCGACCTCAGGCCGCGAGCGCAACACGGCCAGCACGTTCGAGGCCTGCAGCGCGTTGTCGCGAGGGCCCAGATAGCCGCCATCGGGCTGGAGGGGATCTGCGAACCACTCGATGTTCCAGCACGCGACCGTGAGCGGCAGCCCCGCACCCACCCCTGCGTCGGCAGCGCTACCTCCACCACCTCCTGCACTGCCCCCGCCCGTTGCACCACCGCCTCCACCCATCGCAAAACCACCACCGCCACCCCCCGTCGCGCCGCCACCACTGCCTCCACCGGGCCCGATGGTCGCCAGCGCGCAGAACCCGCCGCGGCATTCCTGCACCAGCGAGCACGTGACGCACGACTCTCCCGAGTGACCGCACGCGAGCGCAGACCGCTGATCGACGCAGTGGTCATTCGAGTCACAACACCCGCCGCAGGTGTCCGGCGAACACAAGGGTTGCGAAGGACAGCCGAGGAGCAGCGCGGCGAACGAACTCAAAACCAGCGACCGCACGAACGTCATCCGGCAGTCCTAACACTCAACGGCTGCCCGCCAGCAACGCCTCCACCTGGTGACGCGCCCGCCGGAAACCCTCCGAGAAGAACGCGACCCTTAATTTTCAGATGGGCGCGAAGATCTTGAGGCCGCTGCGGCTGGCGCCACCGGCGAGCGTGTTTCTCTCGATGAAGTCGCTGTAGCTGGTGTGACCGTCGCCCGCAGTGATGGCGGTGTGGCCGTAGATGCTGCCGAGCCGGGTCGAGGTCTTCTCCCAGGTGAGCACGAGGCCCGGCGTCTTGAGCGCCTCGGCCAACGACATGTTCACCTGCTTGAACTTGCTGCGGGGAAGGTTGTCGTCGATCTGGTTGCCGTTGCCCCAGACCTTGATGCCGTACGTGTTCTGAATCGCGCGGCTGACGCCCGTGGCGCACAGGCCCTGCGAGTTGTAGCCGCCCATGCTGAGCGCCGCGGCACGGCCGGCTGCAGCGAGTCTCGAAGAACCACCCCCAGCGCCGCCGCTCGAGCTGACCGGAGCCGGCGAGGCGGAACGCGAAGGGCGTGCAGGACGTGCAGGACGTGCAGGGCTGTTGGGCCGGCCCGCAGGCTGGAAGCTCGACTTGCTGCTGTGACCCGGAAGGCGAAGGGAGGCGCCCGCGATGATCAGATTCACGTTCTTGATGCCGTTGAGCTTGGCGAGGGCCGAGACGCTGGTGCCGTGACGCGCCGCGATCCGGGTCAGAGTGTCGCCGCGTTTGATCTGGTAGTTCGCCATGTGTTGCCTCCTCAGAGGTTATCGAAAGCGAAACACTTCTGTCGTGTGCTCCAGACGTAAAGTCCCCTGACAGAAGTTCGGTTTGGTGACCGGTGCGTACCGTCGGACCCGCCGTCTCGAAAGCCTCCGTCGTCATGGAGGACCGATTCTCACGTTTTTCAGGGGGCCTTGCGTGTGAGGAAAGGGCGCCCTCGAAATCGAGGTGACGATGCGGGCTGAGCACGCACCGCGTCACGAACTGATCAACCACCCAATTCAAGAAGCCACTCCATCTTGCCGTAGGCTGCGCGCCCCGATGCTCGACCAGATCAGACCTTGCCTGCTTCCCAGCGCAGAGATTCGCCGACGGTCTGATGGCACCGAAGGCATCTACGACGCACAGACCGGCCACAGCTTCGAGACGGCGCCAGAGCAGGCCAACCTGGTGCAGCTCTTCGACGGCAAACGGTCGCTGCTCGAGATCTCGGCC
Source organism: Archangium sp. (assembly GCA_043737315.1). Classification (GTDB taxonomy): domain Bacteria; phylum Myxococcota; class Myxococcia; order Myxococcales; family Myxococcaceae; genus Archangium_A. The sequence continues at coordinate 1,626 of JAYTAT010000511.1, read as the reverse complement.
GAGTACATGACCCGCTACGGCTTCGTGCCGTTCGCGGCGATCGACGACCTCGTGTGGGGCCTGGCAGACGCGAACCTGCTGGTCGACCCCCCCGAGAACCTCGAGCGTACGAGCATGCGCAGCTCGTGGGTCGAGCTCATCACCCCCACGCCGCGCGCGCGGTGGAAGGTGCTGTGGCCCACGGCGTTCCGCGCACTCGAGCTGCTCCTCTGGCCGGCGCTGGCCATCTACGTCGCGCTCACCGTGCGCCCCACCACGCTGGGGCCGATCGACGTGGCGCTGTTCTACCCGGGGCTGGTGCTGGCCCTGGTGCTCCGCGACCGCTTCAAGGGCGCCGTCTGCGCGCTGTTGGGCTTCCCCCCGAAGAGCTCGCAGCTCAAATCGGTGTTGGGGCTGCTGTACTACTGGGCGCCCGACGACGAGGTGGTGGTGCTGATGGACAAGCGGGCCCGCGTGCTCGCGCACCTCGGCGCGTTGCTCGGCGGCGTGATCGCGCTGGCGATCGCCTCACCGTGGCCCGGCGTGTGGGCCGGAGCTTCGATCATCCTGGTGATGGATCTGTGCCCGCTGCTTCAATCCTCGGCCAGCTCGATCCTCTTCACGCTCACGCGGCAGGCGAATCTGCGGGAGCACCTGCGCCTGTACGTGGGCATTCCGCTGATGAGAGACCTCTTGACCTTCAACGTGCCGAAGTCAGATCGCGCGCTCTTCACCGCGGGCCTCTATGCCTCTGCGTGGATGGCGCTGCTGTTCTTCGTCATCCTCGGGCTGGGGCTGTCGACCGGCGTGCGGTTGATCGAGCTGGGCGGCAAAGAGAGCGGCCCGATGCAAGTGCTCACCGGTATCGGCGCGATGGGCCTGTTCGCCATCTGCCCGCTGCCGATCCTGCTGGGTGTCACGCAGCTGATCGAGTCGGCCTTCACCGCCTTGTGGCCGCGCGATACCGGCGGCAGGCACGCCAGCGGCGCAGCAGAGCTCTCGGCGTTCCGTTCGATTCCCCTGTTCTCGAAACTGGCCGACGCTGATCTCGCGGCGATCGCGGTGCAGTCGCGCGAAGTGACCTACGGCGCGGGCGAGTTGATCGTCGAAGAAGGCTCGGCAGGCGACACGTTCTATTCGATTCGCAGCGGCTCGGTGCTGGTGGCCCGCGGCGGCTCGCGCGATCGCGCGCGCGTGGTGGCGAGGCTCGGCGCAGGTGACTGCTTCGGCGAGACCGCGATGCTCAAAGACGGCGTGCGCACCGCCAGCGTTCGTGCGGCGACACGCACCGTGCTCATCGAGCTGGCCAGCGAGGCGTTCGAGAAGATGGTGGCCACCGTGGGCGGGGTCGACTTCGCCGCCGTGCTGCGCGCCGCGAACGCCATCGGCAAGAGCAAGCTCTTCAAGGAGCTGCCCGCTGAACGCCTCTCGTCACTCGCCAGCCGCTTCGTGCCTCGATCGGTACCCGCGGGCACCGACGTGGTGAAGTTCGGTGACGAAGGCCACGAGTTCTTCCTCATCGCCAGGGGCCAGGTCGAGGTGCTCTCGGGTGAAGGAAAGCTGCTGGTGAAGCTGGGCGATGGCGATCATTTCGGAGAGATTGCCTTGTTGCGCAGCGTGCCCCGCACCGCGACGGTGCGCACCACG
>JAYTAT010000510.1:0-9331 GCA_043737315.1 Archangium sp. | reverse complement strand
CCGGCAACCTCGAGGCCCCGGCCATCGCCGATTCGCCGGTCTCCGACACCGCGCAAGAAGTGAAGGCCGAAAACGCGCCCGCAGAGATCGACTGGGACGCCTACCTCAACAGCTACCAGTTCAACGAGCCGACCACGGCCTCGAACAAGGGCAACGTCGACCTCGACGACCTGCCCTCCTTCGAAGCGAACATGGTGAAGAAGGAAGATCTGTTCGATCGCCTCTTCGATCAGCTCGCCGGTCTGCGAATGAACGACGCCGACCGCCGCATCGCAGAGCTCATCATCGGCAACCTCGATGACGATGGGTACCTCAAGCTCGCCGACGTCGACGGCGACCCGCTCATTCGCCTGTGCAACGAGGCCGACGTGCCGATGAGCGTGGGCAGCAAGATGCTGCGCCGCATTCAGCACCTCGATCCCGTCGGCTGCGGCTCGCGCGACCTGCTCGAGTGCCTGCTCATTCAAGTTCAGCTGATGAAGGACCCTGCGGCCACCCTGCTGCAGACGATGATCAAGAAGCACATGAAGCTGCTGGAGTCGAAGAACCTCCCGGCCATCGCGCGCGACTTGAAGATCCCGCTTGATGAGGTGATCGCCGCCACCAAGCTGCTGGGCAAGTTGGACCCCAAGCCGGGCCGCAACTACTCGGGCGAAGAGGCGCAGCACATCACGCCCGACGTCTTCATCCACAAGGTGGGCGACGAGTACCACGTGGTGCTCAACGACGACGGCCTGTCCAAGCTGCGCGTCAGCGACGCGTACCGAAGGGCCCTTCGCAACGGCGCGCTGAACCCGAAACAAAAAGAGTTCGTGCAGGAAAAGATGCGCTCCGCGCAATGGTTGCTGCGCTCGATTCAGCAGCGCCAGCGCACCATTCACAAGGTGACCGAGAGCATCGTGAAGTTTCAGCGCGACTTCTTCGACAAGGGCATCGCCTTCTTGAAGCCGCTGATTCTGCGCGACGTGGCCGAAGACATCGGCATGCACGAGTCGACCGTCAGCCGCGTCACCACCGCCAAGTACGTGCACACGCCGCAGGGCATCTTCGAGCTCAAGTATTTCTTCAACTCGTCGATCGCGCGCACGGGCGGCGATGACATCGCAAGCGAAGCGGTGAAGAACCACATCAAGCAGCTGGTCTCGATGGAGAACGCGAAGAACCCGTACTCCGATCAGAAGATCGTCGAGCTCCTCAAGGCGCAGGGCATCGAGATCGCCCGGCGCACCGTGGCGAAGTACCGCGAGGTGCTCGGCGTGTTGCCCTCGAGCAAGCGCAAGAAGTACTACTGAGCCCTTTGAGGGGAGTTCGACCGTGGCGTTGCCTGAAGTGCTCATCGTCGATGATGACCAGCTGATCCGCACCATGGTGCGCGACGCGTTGAGCGACGTGCCCTGTGAGATCCGCGAGGCCGACTCGGGTGACTCGGCCCTGACGGCCATCGCCCAACGTCACCCCGCGGTGGTGCTGCTCGACCTGGTGATGCCGGGCAAGAGCGGCCTCGAGGTGCTCAAGCTGCTCAAGGGCACCTCGGTGCGCGTGGTCGTCTTGTCAGCGCTCGACACCGAGGGCCTCGTGCAGCAGGCGATGGCCGATGGCGCGCACGGCTTCCTGTCCAAACCCATTCACCCGCTCGACGTGCAGAGTCTCGTGCGTGGCGCGTTGGAGGCCAGCCGGTCTTGAGCGAGGAATACTGGCTCGCCGACAGCGAGGCCCGCGTGCTCGGCCCCATCGGCCTCGAGATGATTCACACCCTGCATGCGCGCGGCAAGTTGCTCGACGTGCGCGCGGTCTCGCGCGATGGCAGGAAGTTTGTACCGCTGCGCGAGATGCCCGAACTGCAAGCCGTGCTCTCCGCGCCCGTCAGCCTGACCGACGGCCAACGCGCCCAGCAGGAAGCCACCCGCCAGATCCGCGAGTGGCTCGCCTCGATTCAAAAACGCACCACGCAGGAGATCTTCAAGGTGCCGCAGCCGGCCTCGCGTGACGCCTGGCGCGCCGCCTTCTTCGCGTTGGTGCATCGCTACGTGCCCAGCCGCCTGCCAGCCGACACCACCGCCGAGCTGAGGCTGGCCTGCGAAGACGCTTTTCTCGCGCTGTCGGAGCGCATGGTCGAGGTCGAGCGCCAGTTCCGCTCGCCGTTCACCTCGTTGCCGCCCCCGCCGCCCATGCCCACCATCGAGCCTGCCCCCGCGGCGCGCCTGGCCCATCGCAACGGCGTGGTGCAGATTTCGCTCTCGCTCAAGCGCGGTGATGCGCGGCCCTTCACGCAGGATCTCGAGCACAGCTGGCAGACCGACTGCCTCTACATCGCCTCGAACGAACGGCTGGTGCCCGGCACGCCGGTCGAGGTCGCGGTGGGCTTCGAGGGTCACGTCACGCAGCTGCACGCCAGCGGCCGGGTGATGGCCACGCGGGTGGGCGGCTTCACGGTCAGGCTGCTGAACCTGGGTGAAGATCAGCGCGCGCTCATTCGCACCTGGGTCGCCCGATCCACCACGAAGTGACTGAATTCAGGCGCGTCATTCTCGCGCGACCTGCCCGGCTTTGCCGCTGGGTTTTCCGTGATGCAGTGTTACCGTTCTGACTGACCGTCGAGCTTCGATGAGAGGCCTCCGAGGGTCGTCACAGCTGGTCGGTACACTTTGAAACGGAGAGCGCATGCAAATGAACATCACGTTTCGTCACCTTGACCCGATTGACTCGCTCAAGAACTACGCCCGGGAAAAGGTTGAGCGCGTCAACAAGTACCTCGACAAGGCGACGGAAGCGCACGTGGTCCTCTCACTCGAGAGGCACCTGCATCACGCAGACATCAGCATCCACTCAGGCAACTTCCTTCTGCGCGGCAAGGAGCGCAGCGAAGACATGTACGCCTCGATCGACCTGGCGATGGACAAGATCGAGCGCCAGCTCAAGCGCTACAAGGAGAAGCTCAAGCACCACCACGGCCGCGAGCGCGTGCACCACAACATGAACCTCGTGAAGCACCACATCTACGAGGGCAACGGCGCCGTCGCCGAGCTGCCCGACACCGCGCAGAAGATCGTGAAGACCAACGAGTTCCTCGCCCACCCCATGGGCATGGAAGAGGCGATCATGCAGATGGATTTGATGAACAACGATTTCTACGTGTTCACCAACTCCACCACGATGGAAATGAACGTCGTGTACCACCGCAAAGACGGCACCATCGGGCTCATCGAGGCGTCGGCTGTAGAGAAGCGGTCGCTGGTCGGTTGAGGGCAAGCAGTTCCCTTTCCCCCCTGGGGAAAAGGTTCAGGGTGAGGGAACTCGAAATTTAAGGAGCCCCACCGGGAGCGGGCGCGGCCTGCTGCAAAGCAAGCCGCCGCCCGACCGGGTCGAGCCCGTGCCCAAACGGCATCGAAGGCAATGCCACCGGCAACTTGCCAGGCGTGCCCTTCTCGCCGCTGATGGCCGCCACCGCAGCCTCGGTCGCCGCCTCGCGATACGAATACGTCAGCAAGACCACCTTCGACTCGTGAACCTGGGCCGCGAGGTAGGGCGCCCCCAGCACGACGGTGATCACCGGCCGGCCCGACAACGCCGCGTTGGTGATGAGCTCCAGCTGCCGCGAGTTGGTCACGCTCACCACCACCACATCCGCGGCCTCGGCCAGCGCGCGCGCCTGCAGCTTCAGGTCATCACGAACCCGCGCCGCGGGAATGGCGGGCACCAGCAACGAAGTCATCTGGGAAAAGCGCCGGCCCATCGCGCTGATGAAGCTCGTCTCGGTCGAGATCACCGCCACCCGCCGCGAAGTCTCCAGCGGAAACAGGCCCGGCTTGCTGCGCAGCAAGGTCACCCCGGCGCTGGCAATACGCAAGGCCAGCTCGCGCTTTTCACCCAACGACGCCAGCCGGGTCTCGAGCGGGGGCAACGCCTCGAACAACCCCCGGCTGACCTTGGCGTGCAGAATGCGCCGCACCGCTTCATCCAACCGCGAGGCCTTCAGCTCGCCCGTGTGGGCCGCCTCCAACAGGGCCAGCCACACCTCTTCCTTCTTCTCCAACCGCCAGGGAATGAGCACCATGTCGGCGCCCGCGCTGACCGCCAGCACCGCGGCCCGGCCCACGCCGTAGCGGCGATCGATGGCGCCCATCTCGAGCTCATCGGTGATCACGAGGCCCTTGAAGTGCAGCTCATCACGCAGCACCCCACCCAGCACCCGGGGCGAAAGCGTGGCGGGCGTCTCGTCACCGGTGAGCGCGGGCGTCGCGATGTGCGCGGTCATCAGGCCATCGAGGCCTGCTTCCATCGCCGCTTCGAAGGGGCGCAGCTGCTGCCGCACCTGGAGCAATGGCGCGCGGACGATCGGCAACGACTTGTGCGAATCGGCATCGACCGCCCCGTGCCCGGGAAAGTGTTTGGCCACCGTCACGATGTGCGCGGCCTGCTGGCCTTGAACGAAACGCGCACCCAGCTCTGAGACCAGCGCCACGTCGTCTCCAAAGGCGCGGATGCCGATGACCGGGTTTTGCGGGTTGCTGTTCACATCGAGCACCGGCGCAAGGTTCATGTTGAACCCCAGCCGATGCAGGTCTTCGCCCTGGGCCAGGCCCGCCTGGTACGCGAGCTCGGGTTGACGGGCGGCGCCCAGCACCATGTTGCCGGGCAGCACCAGGTTGCCGTCAGACAGGCGCACCACGTTGCCGCCCTCTTGATCGACCGCGATGAAGGGCGGCACGGAGTCGCTCATGAGCGCCCTGACCTCGTCGTTGAGGCGCCCGATCTGCGCCGCCGAGGCGATGTTCCGCCCGAAGACGCACACGCCCCCCACCCGATAGCCCCGCAGGAGCTGGCTGATGGACGGATCGACTTCTTTGCCCGCGAAGCCGACCATCATGAGCTGGCCGACCTTGTCTTCCAGGCTCATGCGCGAGAGCAACACCTCGACCTGAGGGATCGCCACGGGGGGATCTACCTGGGCCGCGGGGGGCCTCGCGAGAACGGCGACCTGGGCAGGGGCGACCGGCGAAGGCAACGGGGCGCGAACACAGGCCGCCACGAGCATCATCAAAGTTGGAAAGACCACCCTCCCAGTCACGGTGCCGCAGGCTACACCCGAAAAGCGTCGTGGGCCCTCTCGTCGTACCTTGCGCCACCTGAAGCGCTCGGGTATCTGCGCGGCCGATGCGCATCACCGAGTTTCTCAAGCTCGAGGCGGTCGTTTCGCACCTGGCGGCGCGGACGAAGGCCGATGTGCTCAGTGAACTGGCCGCGTCGGTTTCCAAGGTCACCCCCTCGGTACCGCTGACCCGGATTCACGAAGTGCTCAGCGAGCGCGAGAAGATCGGCTCCACCGGCATGGAAAAGGGCGTCGCGATCCCGCACGGTCGTCTGGCCGAGCTCGCAGGGCTGGTCGCCTGTTTCGGGGTCTCCAAGCAGGGCGTCGACTTCGAAGCCCGCGACGGCCGCCCCTCTCATTTCTTTTTCGCCCTGGTGGCCCCGGAGAACTCAGCGGGTGTGCACCTCAAGGCGCTGAGCAAGGTGAGCCGGCTCTTTCGCAGCGATGCCCTGCGCGAGGCGATTCTGGCGGCCAACTCGCCTGCCGAAATCTACGCGCTCATCGCACTCGAAGACGCGAAGGTCTGACCTCAGCGAGGCTGCGCACTCTTCATGGAAGTCGTTCTCAGACCCATCAACGACCACTTCCTCCAGGAGGTCGTCTTCCCCGCCTTCGAGCTGGGGGTCATCGACTCTGGCCCGGCGATTGAGCACCTGCTCAAGCACCTCAACGATGAGTCGACCCGCGTCTTGCTCGAGCTGCTGCTCGACAACACCGCAGGCGAGAGCTTCTTCAGCCTGACCGACGACCGTTGGAGCCAGGCGCTCTACCGGTTGTTGTTCCACGAGTGGTTCCGCGATTCCGAAGGCTGGGCGGTCACGCAGCAGTACCTCGGCTTCGCGGGCCCCTGGGAAGAGACGTTTCACCTGGCGCTCATGTTGGAGGAGCCCGACTACCCCTACGCCGACGAGGGCCGGGCCGATCTCTCCAGGCGCGCCTTCTGGGGCCAGCCCAAGAAGCAATACGGGCTCTCGTCGTTGCTTTGCGGCTCGTGGGATCCGGTGCCCCGCTTCCCGCCCGATCAGGTGCTCACGGTGGTAGGCCACGGCATCTTCAGCCCGCAGACTGGCACCGTACGCGCCGACTGGGCCTGGCGGCCGATGCTCACGGTGAACAAGTGGGCGGCCAAGCTGCCCAGCGCGTTGAGCCGATTGTTGGACCGCGAAGTGAAGCGCCTGCACCCGGTCGATCCACCCGAGCGCCACGAGATCCTCGATTACTGGCTGGGCCGCGTCGACCAGCCGCCCATTCTCGCCGTCTCGTTCTCGGGTCTGGGCCCACGCGCGTCAGACTGGATTCGCGAGATTGGCCAGCTCGCGCAGCTCATTCGCACCGCCGCGGCCAAACAGCAGGGGGTCACTGCGGTGCTGGGCAGCCAGGGCAAAGGCCGCGATCACAACCGCACCGGCTAGCTCTTCCCCTCGCCCGGCGCGGGGGTGAGGGGGGCCGACGTCTAAGAAGGCGCGTGGCCATAGAGCGCCCAGCCGGCCACCGCGAGGATGAGCGCGATGTCGATCAGCAGCGGCGCGTCACTGAGCAGCACTTCTTCAGGCGCCCCACCCGCCCCCCGTTTGTGCACGAGGAAGAGGTAGCGGAACACGCCGTACACCACGAGCGGCACGGTGAACTTGAGCCGGTCGCTGCCCACGTGCTCCACGGTCTCCTTCGAGACGGTGTACAGCCCGTACGCGAGAATGATGCTCGCAGCGCAGATGCTCATCATCTGGTCGAGCAAAGGCACGGTGTAGTCGGCCAGACTCGCGCGGTGTGCGGCGGCGTTGTCTTCGAGTGACGACAGCTCGGCGCGGCGCTTCGCGAAGCCCAGGAACAGCGCGCCCAGCAAGGTGCAGAGGAACAGCCAGTTCGAGACCACCACGTCGATCGCTTCGGCGCCCGCCACCACGCGCAAGATGAAGCCCATCGCGATGGCCATGATGTCGAGCAGCACCATCTGCTTGAGCACCGAGGTGTAGAGCGCCTGCAGCACCAGGTAGGCCATCAACACCGCGGCAAACGACGGGCTCAGCCACCACGCGCCGGCGCCCGCGATGCCCCAGCACACGGCGACCAGACCGACTGCCGCCAGACCCGAGAGGTGGCCTGAAGCGATGGGGCGCAGGCGCTTCTTGGGGTGAAGCCGATCTTTCTCGCGGTCGAACCAGTCGTTGACCACGTACACGCCGCTGGCGAGCAGGCTGAAGATGCCCACGCCCAGCAGCGCGCGCACCGCGAGGCCCTTCTCGAAGATGCCCTTGGCGAACAGCAACGGCACCAGCAGCGCGGCGTTCTTCGTCCACTGCTTCGGGCGAAGGGCACGGACGGCGGCGACGAGGATGTGGGGCCTGCGAACATCGACGGCGCTCATGCGGGAACCGGCCTGTAGCTCACTCTCCGGTGAGGAGCGAGCGCAGCACGTCTTCCCCCTTGATGCCCTCGGTCCGGCCCACGGACGAGAGCGGGTTGACCACCAGGCGCTCGAGCACCTCACGCACGGGGAAGGAGACGTCGGGCTTGAGCCTTGCCACCGCGGTGGCGGCCTCGGGCCAGAGCTTCTCGACCACGCTCAAGGCGACCCAGAGCGCGCGTTCGATTTTCCACGCCTTCGCGCGCGAGGCGATGGCCGCAGCGTCGAGCTGACGCGAATACACCCCGCCCATCGAAGGAGCGCCCATGCACAGCTCGCGCAGATCGAGGAACTCGAGCATCGGCACCTCGAACCCCACCCGCGCCATCAGCAGCACGTGCACCAGCAGCGCGTCTTCCGCGTCGAGCCTGCGCGCCGAGGGACCAAAAGGCTTCATTGGGAGCGTGCGCGCCATGAGCGCCTCGTTCTCGGCTTTGTCCGCGAAGAAGCCGCCGTGCAGGAAGAGCTGCGTGCGCGTGTCAGAGAGCACCTTCACCGCCCCGGCGCGATCGACCAGCCCGGCCTCGGCCTTGAACTCGGAGCGGCGCAGCCAGGTGGTGAGCGGCTCGACGTCGGCAGGCGGCACCAGCAGGCGCACGTCGATCACCGGGCGGAAGGCGACGTGCGGGTAGATGCTCTCGGCGAAGGACACGCCGCCGACGAGGACGATCTTCCGGCCTTCGAGGTCGTCGATGCAGCGCTTCAAGTTGACCAGCTTCATCACGTTGTCGTTGGCCATGCCCTGGTACAGCGAGAGCAGGCGGTGACGAACCCACTCGGGGCTACCGGCAGAGCCCAGGCGGTACTCGAGGTTGTACGCGGCCAACGAGGCGAGGCCCTGCCCCATCGCCCAGGGCACGAAGTCGTCCCACGGCGCGTCTCGGAGATCCGTGCGGGGCGGCGAAAAGGACGTGAGGGTGCGGAAGAGGTCGAGCATCGAAACGGCCATGGGTCGCGTATGCCGACCCTGTGGTACAGCCGCCAGCGAAAATGCTCCCAGCGGCGCTGTATCTGAAGAGCAGTGCGACGGCGCGTGACGACGCAGCAGCGGCCCTGAGCCGCGGGCAGCAGGTGTTCGTCTCAGGCTTCGAACTTCCCGGCGCGCTGGAGGTCTCTTGCGGGTGGGGCGCGGCCGTGCGCGATGCACTGGCGGCCACGCGGGCCGAGGTGCTGGCGGTCGAGGTGCCCAGCGACGCCATGCAGACGCTGACCGAGCCGATTGTTCAGGATCACGCCGACGTGGTGACGGGCCATCGGGTGCCGCCTCCCTTGCTGGAGCGCGCGGCGAACAAGGTCGCCCGGCTGGCGCTCGCCGTCGAGATCGCAGACCCCCTGTGCCGGGCGCGCGCGTTTCGGGTCGAGGCCCTTCGCGCAGAGACGATTCACGCGTCGGGTGATGAGGCGGAAGCCGAAGCGCTCGTGAAGCTGGCGGCGCAGCGGTACCGGTTTGCCGATGCGCTGCTGCGCTTTGGTGGAAAACGGAGCGCCGGCAATCTCGCGCTGCTCAGCCGCACGTTCGCGAAGTACGCCACCGTGCAGAACGACGCTGACAATGAGCACGAGGGCTACTCGACGCTCACCCATCTCGAGAGCGGCGCGCCCAACTACAACCGGTGGCTCGCGGGCACGTTTCGCAAGTGGGCCGGAGCGCGCGTGCTCGAAATCGGCGCGGGCATCGGCACCATCACGGCGCACCTGGCCCCCGGGCGGGAGTTGGTCACCGCGGTCGAGGTCGATCCGTTCTACGTGCGGCGGTTGAAAAATCGGTTTCGCGGAATGCCGCAGGTCGAGCCGTACCAGGCCGACGTCGCGCTGGCCGACTGGGAAGAGCTGGCCGA
>JAYTAT010000509.1:0-3804 GCA_043737315.1 Archangium sp. | reverse complement strand
GCGCCAGGATGATGTGCCACTTGCCGTCGTCTTCCTTCACGAGGCCCAGCACGTCGCTGCAGTCGTACTGCTTGAGCTTGTAGTTCTCGATGGTCGAGCTGACGCAGGTGAAACGCACGGTGGCCGACATGCCGTTGGCGTCTTCGCTGGAGTCCTCGATGGTGAGATCGACGTCTTTCCAGCCGTCGAACATCGCGCCGAGCCGGCCCTGGGGAGACGAGCCCAGCTTCTGTCGTGACTCGACCGCGAGCGTCTCGGACATCGCCTCGAAGTCTTCTGCGACGGCGGCGTTGAAGAACGACTTCACGCTGCCCTCGGGCGAGCCCTTGGGGCCGCGGCACGAGGCGAAGCTGATCAGGGTCAGGGCGAAGAGCAATGCAGTGCGGGTCGTCATCGGCGACCCATTGAATCACAGCGCCTCGACCTGCTGGAGGAACTTGCTGCGCTTCTTCGTCGTGCCCCGCTGACCTGCGTGACAAATCCGAGACGTCTCGCGAGGCGGGTGAAAGGCGAGAGTCGGTGACGTACGCAGGCTGGTTCTTTCAGCTGTACACCGAAGATTATCTTCAAGCCGACCGGTGAGCCGCGGGTCTTCGTCGCGGTCGCCTGATTCCCGACCGTCACTCTTTCCGGCCGGCCTCGGTGATCACCACCGAGTAGCCCGCTGGGATTGGAATGGTTTTCACCACCCGCTCCACGTCGGCTCGTTCGAGGCCAGCCTCGAGCTCGAGGGTGCGTTGCCGATCGACCCGCAACATCGCTGTGGGCGCGAGTGTCTGGCTGATGGCCATCACGTCGCGCACCGGGCGGCCGTCAGGCAGCACCGCGTCTTCGAGTGAGGTGCCCGCGTGCACGGTGATCCGCGTTCCATCTGCGAGCCGCCCGGTGGTCACGCCGCCCATCGCCAGGCGCAGCGCCAGGGCCAGGCCCTTCGAACCGGGCTCAGATTTGATGACCTGCTCGAGGCCCAGCTGCGGCCAGGCGACGCCCAGCCACCGGGTCTTCTCCAGTGCGAGGGCGCCGCGAAGCTTCCCGACGAGCTGGGTGAGTTCCCCGAAGTCGGGGCCGCTCACCTGCACGATGGAGTGAAGGTCATCGACCGAGCGCAGCATGAGCCCCGGCACCTCGACGAGCCTGGGCGCGTCGGGAAACAGAACGCTAAGCGTGTCACCTTCGGCCGTGATGATCGCGCCGGGGTACCGCACCCCGAGCGCCCGCATCGCGTCGGTCATCGAATTTCCTGCGGGGCTCAGAAACGTCGCCACGCGCGCCGGCGTCACCGGGGTGAGCTCCACGGCGGCGTGCTTTGGAATCAGCAGCTCGGTGCCGGGGCTGATGACCACGGTGAGCAGAATGTCGGCCAGCGTGGAGCAGCTGCCGAAATCTCCGGTGACCTCGAGCTGGGCGACCTCGCTGAGTCGAACACCATCGCGGATGAGCAGGTTCTGCAGCACCTCGACGTCGGTACCCGCGCCGCGCACGGTGATGCCGGTGGCATCGAGCTGGCTTGAGGGCAGATTGACCGAGTCGTGCTGGAGCGCGTTGACCACCTCTTCTACCGGCAGTCCGAGCGCCGTCAGCCGGGCTGAATCGAGGGTGATCTTCAGCTCAGGCTCGAGCGCGCCACACGTCTTCACCTCGCGCACGCCGGCCTGCACCTCGAGCTCGTGGCGCAACACGTCGTCGAGCCACCGCGACAGCTCGATGCGCGACATGGTGTCGGCGTGCACGAGGAACTGCTTCTTCTGCGGGTTCGCGTCGAGTCGCTGAACATTCGGCGCCTCGACGTGGGGCGGCAACTCACGCAGCGTTCGGCTCACCGCTTCGTGAACCCGCATCGCCGCGTCGGTGGAGTCCACCCCCATCGTGGTCACCCGGCAGCTGATCACCACCATGCCCGGCGAGGTCGTGCTGCGAACCGACTCGAGCCCTGTGACGTCGGACAGCGCCAGCTCGAGGCGCTCCGTCACTTCCCGCTCGGCCTGGGTCACTGACATACCGGGCGTCACCACCGTCACCGCGAGCTCCTCGGTGAACCGTGCGTGCTCGAGGCGGTACTGCGCGAGCATCAGCACCGCGATGATGCCGATCGCGACGAACGCCACCACCGCCACGAGCGCTCGCAGCACGTTCAGCCGACGACCTTCACCAGGCAGTAGTCTTTCTTGCCCTTCTGCAGCAGCAGGTAACGGCCGTTGATCAGCTTGTCGGTGCCGATGGTCAGCCTGGGGTCAGTCACCTTCTCCTTGTTGAGCGAGAGGGCGTTGCCTTTGAGTTGCCGGTGCACTTCCGATTTGGAATCGATGAGCTTCGAGAACAGGTCGACGACGTTGATGCCGGTGGTGACCGCTTCGCGCGGCAGCTCAGCCACGGCGACGCCGGCGCCGACGAAGACACTGACGAAGCGTTCTTCGGTGAGCGACATCAGCTGATCGATGGTGCCCTTGCCGAAGAGCAGCTCAGTGGCCGAGAGGGCGAAGTCGAGCTCGTCCTTTCCGTGCACGCGGGTGGTGATGTCTTTGGCGAGCATCTTCTGGAGCAGTCGATTCTGCGGGGCTAAGTCGTGCTCCTTTTCCATGCCTTCGACCGTCTCGCGATCGAACAGCGTGAAGATGCGCACGTAGTTCTTCACGTCCTCGTCAGAGGCGTTGAGCCAGAATTGGTAGAACTCGTACGGCGACGTGCGCTTCGGGTCGAGCCACAGGTTGCCGTGCTCGGTCTTGCCGAACTTCGTTCCGTCGGCCTTCTTGAGAAGCGGCGTGGTGAGCGCGTAGGCCTCGCCCTTCGCCTTGCGACGGATGAGCTCGGTGCCCGTGGTGATGTTGCCCCACTGATCCGAGCCGCCCATCTGCAGCTTCACGCCCTTGTGCTGGTACAGGTGCAGGAAGTCGTAGCCCTGAATCAGCTGGTAGGTGAACTCGGTGAAGCTCATGCCCTCGTGGTCTTTGCCGCTGATGCGCTTCTCGACCGAGTCCTTCGCCATCATGTAGTTGATGGAGAGGTGTTTGCCGGTGTCGCGGATGAAGTCGAGGAAGTTGATGCCCTTGAACCAGTCGTAGTTGTTCACCATCTCTGCGGCGTTGCTGCCGGAGAAGTCGAGCAGGCGTTCGAGCTGCCGGCGCTGTCCGGCCAGATTCTGCTCCAGGAGATCCTCAGAGAGCAGGTTGCGTTCCTCCGACTTGCCGGAGGGATCTCCGACCATTCCCGTTGCGCCGCCCACGAGGACGATGGGTGTATGGCCTGCGCGCTGAAAGTGCAGCAGCGTCATCACCTGCACCAGGTTGCCCACGCCCAGGGATTCAGCCGTCGGGTCGAACCCGATGTAGCCACGCACCTTCTCGGTGCTGAGCAGCTTGTCCGTCTCCGGCATGAACTGGTGCAGCATTCGCCGCCAGGTCAGCTCTTCGAAAAAGTGGGTGTGGCTCATGGGTTGCGCGCGGCACTAGTCTGAGTGACCGCTGTAGACAACGCCTCACCCACGCCTCAATTGGGGGCGCTGAACCCGCCGCGGACCCAGTCATTGGCGACGTCGCGGTTGAACTTGTAGTTCGCCGCCACCCGGTGCTTCGCCACCATCTGGCCGCCGTCATCGACCGCGCACAGCAGGCCATACGGTTCGTACTCGTCGGGCACCAGTTCGAGCGTCACGTCGTACCAGCGGCCTTCCCAGGCGATGGCGAGCTTTTTCTTGAGCGCTTGATCGCGTTGGCGGGCCGAACGGTTGAGCACCTCGGAGGCCGTCTTCACGAACGTGGCGAAGGCCGGCTCATCGAAGGGTTTGGGGTTCTTCTTATCGCGGCCCAT
>JAYTAT010000508.1:0-3810 GCA_043737315.1 Archangium sp. | reverse complement strand
CACCGCGCACCAGCCTCACCCGGCCGGGCCGCTCGGTGACCAACAGATCGCCCCCGGGAAGAAACGCGAGGCCCCAGGGCACCTCGAGGCCGGTGACCACCACCTCGGCCTTCACCTTCGTGCCGCCGGTGGGCCCAAAGCCATCATCGAGAAGCCGACAGTCGGGGCTGCTGACGCCCGTGGCCTGCGCGCAGCCGCCAGAGCAGCCGAGGGTCACGACCGCCAGACACACGCTGAGAATTCGGGGGGTACGCATGCGCCCACCATGACAACGGGCGGCGCCCTCGGCCACGACCAGTTTCAGGGAGGTCACTGCACGACGAGTCGATACGCGCCCCGCCCCTTGAGCAGAACGAAGTACCGCCCTGCCGTCGGTGCAACGAACTGCATGGAGCTCGTGTCGAGAGTGAACAACGGCCCCGTCGCCAGCCAGAGCTCGGCTTGCACGTCAGCCCCGGTGAGCTCGAACAGGTGCCCGCCTGCAGGAAGATCGAAGTAAAAGACGTCGGCGTCGCCGTCGTACTGCAGCTCGCCTGTGGTGGCCGTTCCAGGCGTCGCCGCCGTCGCGGTCGAGAGTGTGTCCCCCTGATCATCGAAGCCGCCGTCGCCGACCGTGAACGTGAGAGCCGTCGGCTGGGTGGTTGCGAAGGTCGCGGTGATCCGCGTCGTCGAAGGCGGCACGGTGAGCACGAGGCCCCCATCCACCTGGGTGGCCTCTTGCCGCCATCGACTCATCACCGTCGCCGAGCATCCCGTGCAGCTCGCCCGCAGGGTGGTGATCTGCCGAGGACCCGCGCTCCAGCTGAAGGTGTCGCTGTCTGCGTGACACGAGAGCATCGCCGAGGTGCTCGAGTCGAACGGCACGGGAGTCGCTTGAAGCGGGCTCGAGAGGTGATCGTCGTCGCCCAGATCGACGAGCTCGAGTGACCAACGGCTCGAGACGAAGTCGCGCGAAGAATAGTTGGAGGTCACGGCGAAAGGCGTCTGAGCGGCCATGGGCTGTACGCACAGCGAGCCCAGACGGACTTGAAAGCCCTGTCCTTGACTGACCAGGCACTCGGGCTGCGCACAACGCGCCTCGTAAAACCGGCCCGGCACGAGGGTCGCCGAGAAGAGCTCGAGGTCATTTCCCGAGTCGAACAAGCCCGCCGTGGGCACGCCGACGAGGAGCGGCGCTGGCATCTGGTCGGGGTGATCATCGACGCCGATGTCGCTGAGCTGCAGCTGGTAGGGCCCCTCTTGGTAGCCGGTGACGGAAACGGAGACCGTTCCGTTCGTGGCGGCGACCAACTGCGCGCTGCCTCGACCCCAGCCATGGCGGACGCCGTCCTGGTTCATGCTGAGCTGGGCTTCAGGTGAGACGCTGGCCCGGTAGACGTGGTCGGCAATCGCAGGAAAGACCCACGCATCCTGGTCGCCCTCGTAGTCGATCCCGCCATCCACGATGAACGGCAGCTGCACAGAGATCGGCATGCCGTCGCTGCCACCCGGGTCGATGCCCAGGGAGACGACCGCGATGTCGTACGGCCCCTCATGGCCCGAAACCAGCAGCAGCTCTGGGTCGTCGTCTACGACCAGCACGCCCTGCACGATGCCCAAACCGTTTTGAAGCCGCGTGTCGGGGGCGAGGTTGAAGCGCAGCGAGGTGCCTTTCGGGTACGACACGGTGAAAGCGTCGAGGTCACCGTCGAAGTCGATGTTGCCGCGCATCGGTATTCCCTGGCTGAGCGCCGTGGCAGTGCCGAGCTCGTCTCCATGATCGTCGACGCCCAGGTCGTCGAGGCTCCAGAAGAATGAAGAGGGAGCGTGGCCTGAGAAGCCAAGGAAGACAGGACCTTCGTTCGGTACGCGAAAGCGCAGCAATTGACTGCGCTGACTGAAGCGCTGGTTCCAGCGGTTGAGCACGACGATGTCGCACCCGCCGTTCGCGGCGCTGCAGTTCACTTCGTAGACGTGGCCGGGGCGCCGCTCGATGCGGAAGACATCGAGGTCGTTCGGTCGCTCGAAGCGCTGCACACCCGGCACGCCCGCCTGCACGGCGAAATCAGGGTGATCAGGAGCGTCGTCGAGCCCTGCTGAAACGATCTCGAGAAGCCACCGCGCGGGCGTGACGCTGTTCGCGGCGCGGCGCACGGAGAGGAAGAGCGGGCCGCCACCCTCGCTCCACACGACCGCGTGCTGCGTGAAGGAGTGCAACCAACGCCCGCTTGCATCGGTCACGTCGCACACGCCACTGCCGCTCTCCATGAGGAGCGCTACCTCGGCGGACGAGCCGGGAGCCATACGAAGCGCGACCACGTCGACATCTGCGGGGAAGTCGAGCGTGCCTTCGACGGAGGACAGGGCTGCCACCTCAGGCGCATCGAAGAACTCGTCGGTGCGATCATCTTGCCCCACGGACACGAGGGTCAGACGGTAGGGCCCCGGCTCCTGCGCCTTTACCGCGATGAACAACCCGCGCGTGCCAATGGAAAAGGGCTCGGTGCGCTCGCGCGGCCCACGCTGTGTGAACCCATCGGCATTGAAGGAAGCCATCGTCATGGGCGCTCCTTGTGCGGCCAGGGTGACGACCGTGTTGGGCGCGCCTTCGACGAAGTACCAGTCGATGTCACCCTCCACGCCGAACGCGCCGATGGCCGACCCGTCGATGGCCAGGGCGCGGGCTTGAGCGGGGCAGTCGTTGGGTTCAGCGGGGTCTTGCGCATTCGAGATGGTCTGCCTGCTGCAATCCCATCGGGGCTCGTCACTGCAGCCTCCGTCGGCTGCGGGTCGCTGTGCACCGCACGCGCTCACCGGAAAACACCGGAGGTCGATTCCTTCGAAGCCGCGCTCACACAGGCACGCTGGAGCGCCGGCGTTGATCACACACACACCACGCCCACATTCGATCGCCGTGCAGGGATCAACCTGCGTGCAGCCCACACCCATCAGCAACACCGCCGCCCAACGCATCATGGGCGAGACGATACGCCTTTGCGGCGCTCGAGAACTGCGTACGAGCTGAAGAATGCGTTCTACCCGCGGCGCGTGGACGTGGTCCGAGATCGCCGTGTCACAGAAGGTGACTCTTCACGACTACAGCGGGCGCTCGTACACCCTGAAGGTCTTGACGTGCTTGGCGCCCGTCGCCTGCAGCATGCGGTTGACCAGCGTGTCGTCTTCCATCGCCCAGCCGAGCTCACCTGCTTGATACCCGAGCGCGAGGGCCTGGGTGAACGTCTCGGCGGCGAGCAGCGCATCGATGCCACGACGGCGCCAGCCATCTTTGATGCCGAACAGCAGGCCCCGCAGGCGAACGATGCTGCGCGCCTTCCACAACATCTTCGCCAGCCCGAAAGGGAACAGGTACCCGCCGGCTTCTTTCTGAGCGAGGTGCACGTCGGGCACGGTGATGGCGAAGCCCACGGCTTCACCGTCGACCTCGGCCATCAAAGAAAGTTCAGGGCGCAACAACACCAGCGGCCGGAGCCGGTTCACGATCGACATGAACTCCGCGTGGCTCATCGGCGCGAAGCCGAAACCCGGCTTGAGCATGGTGTGGAAGATGGCCTGCATGCGGCTCAAGTCAGCCTCGGGGTGATCGAGGTCGAGCCTGCGCACCTTCACCACGCCGTTTTGCCGCACGCGCTCGGCCAGGCGCCGCACCTTCTCGGGCATGCCCTGAATCGCGAGCACCTCGTAGCTGTAGAGGTCTTTCAACTTGGTGAACCCGTTGGCTTCGAAGAGCACGCCGTAGAAGGTCGGGTTGTACGGCATCATCATCGCGGGGAACCGTTCGTGCCCGTGCACCTGCACGCCCGCTTCGTGCTG
>JAYTAT010000507.1:0-3816 GCA_043737315.1 Archangium sp. | reverse complement strand
AAGTCAGCCAGTGGGTCAGCGAGCGCGGCCGCACGCTTTGTGGTGCACGGGCACAAGACGACGCGCTCACTCTCGACGGCAGCGCGCAGCTCGAGGCGGTCATCGAGTTCGACTTCCAGGGCGCGCACCGCACCCGCACCGTCTTGCGCGGCACCGAGTCGGCCGAGCTCTTTCGCTACCAGGTCGCCGCCACCGCTGAAGAGCTGGTGCGCTCGACGTGGGAAGCCCCTCCCCCTCCACGCTTCGGGGTGTTGGTGCGTGGTGAGTTCACTGCCTTCGGCACCGGCACGCTGGGGGTGGGCGGCTCGCTGGGCGTGGGGCTCTTCCTCGTGCCGACGTTGTGTCTCGAGCTGCTGCTGGGTGGCGGGGCGTTGATGGCGCAGACGCTGCCCACGGGCGGCACGGTCTCGGGTGTTCTCGCGCGCGGCACCCTGAGCGCCTCGTGGCTTCCGGTGCAGCTGGGCATCTTCCGCGCGGGGCCTCGCGTCTCGATCCAGGCGGGCGTGTTGTCTTCGAGCGTGAACGAAGAGGCGTTGCCCGCCACCACCGGGGTCACGCCGTGGCTGGGCGCCGGGGGTGGCCTGACGCTGGGCATCGCCACGCGGCACGTGATGGTGCAGCTCTTTGGTGAGGTGGGCGCGTTGCTGCTGGGCACCACGGTGTTGTCCGAAGGCCTGCCTGTGCATCAGGTGCGCGGGCTGTTCGGCACGGCCGGTCTTCAGGCGGGGTGGCTCTGGTGATGTTCCGACTCACAGCCGTGTTGTTGCTCGCACAAAACTTCGAGGTCGTCTCGGATTGTGGGGGCGCGAAGGCCGCTCCGGTGAACGACGCTCCGCTCACGGGCGTGGTGGCCGGCGCCTTCTACGCCTGCGAGGTTCAGGCAGGCGCGGTGCGGTGCTGGGGCGCGAACGAGCGTGGCCAGCTCGGCCGTGGAACCACCAGCACGAAGGAAAGTTCGGGCCCGGTGAGCTTGCCAGAGCCGGTGGCACAGCTCGCGCTCGCGGCCACCTCTGCCTGTGCGCGCACCGTCACGGGCAAGGTCTGGTGCTGGGGCGACAACACCACCTGGCAGCTGGGCGTCTCAGAGCCTGCCTTCATCGCGACGCCCCGTGAGGTGGTGGTGCCGGTGCCGGTGGCCAAACTCGCCACGCACTCCGACTTCGTGCTCGCCCTGGGCAGCGACGGGCGGCTCTTCGGTTGGGGCAACAACCACGAAGGCACGTTCGCGCGCGGTGACACGAGCCCGATGAGGGTCTCGCCCCAGCCGGTGGTGCGCGCGGCCTTCGAGCTGCGCTTCACCGACATCACCGCGGGCCAGGGCAATGCGTGTGGCCTGACCGCCGAGGGCGTCTTGTACTGCTGGGGCCGGCCGCTCAATGGCGGCGAGAGCGTGCGTACTGCGCAGAAGCTGCTCGAGGGCGTCACCTCCGTGGTGTCGGGCGCCTTCGTCGCCTGCGCGATTCGCACTGGCGGCGAGGTGTGGTGCTGGGGCTCGAGCCCCACCAACGACGGCCTCACCATGGAATGGGCGACCCCCACGAAGCTCGACCTCGGAGGCGCGAGCGCCCGGCAGGTGGATTCCCACTGGTTTCATGTGTGTGCCGTGACCACCGCCGACGCGCTCTGGTGCTGGGGGCGCGGCATCGAGGGCCAGCTGGGGTTGGGGTCCGCAGAGCCCTTTTCCCTGCCGCAGCCCGTCACGACCGAAGTGGAGTCAGTGGCGACCGGCTTCTTTTTTACCTGCATTCAGAGGAAGAATGGGGCGGTGGCCTGCGCGGGGGTCAACGACCAGGGGCAGCTGGGGCTGGGCGACACCAACCGCCGGTACGTGCTGACGAATCAGTGAACTTTCAGGTGAGCCGAAGTGGGGGGCTGGAGGCTCTCTTTCCCGCATGCATTCACGGCTCATGGTTTTCGCGGCGATGGGCTTCCTGGCGACGGGCTGCACGGGTCTGGCCGGGCCGATGTCGGGTGATGAAGACGCAGGCTCCGAGACCGACGCAGGCCTGGCCGGTGGAGGCGCGGGTGGAGGCAGCGCGACCGGTGGTGGAACTGCAACGGGCGGCGGCAGCGTCGCGGCCGGCGGTGGCGCTGCGACGGGTGGTGGAAGCGCGAGCGGCGGTGGCGGAGGCGGCAGCGTGATGGAGGTCGATGCGGGCCCCACGCGCGTTCCGGTCTTCGTGGCCGTGGGCAAACAGGTCCGCCGCGCCATCTCGTGTGATGACGGCCTGACCTGGAAGAACGACGTCTCGGTCGACGACGCGTGGCCGATGGATGAGCGGTATCGCTGCTTCTCTGAAAACTTCGCCCTGCCCGACGGTGGTTCGCAGAGCACCGACTGCGATCACAACGCGCACTCTTCGACGAGCCTCGCGTACGCCGACGGCGCCTTCGTGCAGAGCACCGGCTGGGGCGCGCCGGGTACGTTCTACCGCTCGACCGATGGGGTGAACTGGTCACAGGTCTTCACCGGCGCGAACGTGACGGACCTGATGGTCGGCGGTGGCCGCATCATCGCGGCGACGCGCTCCTCGCGGGTGAGCGACGATCTCGGCCTGACCTGGACCAGCGGCACCACGATCGACGTCGCCAACGGCGCCAACACCATCTGGAACATCCGCGGCGGTGCGTGGGGCGGCGGCGTGTACCTGGTGACCGCACAAGACGGCTCGAACTTCGACTTCGCGTACAGCAACAACGCCGGCATGACCTGGCAACGGCCCACGATGGTGGGCGGCGGCCGCGTCGACGTGTGCGGTGCGGGCCACCCTGCCTTCGGTAACGGCATCTTCGTGACCGCCTCGCAGAACATGGGCACCATCACCATGTGCCGCAGCAGTGACGGCGCGCAGACGTGGACCTCGAGCACCCTCACCGGCGAGTACTTCGAATCACGCCCGGTGTGGACGGGCTCGGAGTTCATGTTCTGGGGCAATGGCCGGGTGTTCCGCTCGGTCGACGGCATCGCCTGGACGGCCGCCAACACCCAGACCCGCCGCGCGGGCGTACTCTCGTCGGGGCCCATCATCGGGCCGGTCGCGGTCAACGCCAACGGCACCCTGGTGGCGGTCAAGGGCGGTTGGCAGACCTGGTACGAGCAGCAGCGTTTCTATCGCAGCACCGACGGCGTCATCTGGGATGAGCTTCCGACCGGTTCGTATGAGCAGGGTCACCCGATGACGGCGGTGGCGGCGGGCTTTGCAGAGAGGAGCACCGTGTGTCCTTGAAACGGTTGTCGATGATCAGCTGCGCGCTGTTGACTGCGTGCAGTGGCGAGATCATCGGTCCGCGCTCTGACGCCCTTCCGGTGAAACCCGACGTCATCGAGCCCGAGGTGGTGCGCCCCGACTGGTTCACCTGTGAGCCCGCAGCAGATCCTTCGCCTGAAGTGGTGCTGCGCATGACGCCCACGCAGTACCGCAACACGCTCGAAGATTTGCTGGGCCGCGCCTTCACGCCTGCGCAGGTGCAGTCGCTGTTCACGTCGTCCACCATCGCAGCCCAGCTCACCGCGCTGCCCCTCGACGGCAGCACGCACCGCAGCGAAGTGACCTACGACTCGATGGATCAACGCATCAGCCCGCTGCTGACCGCGCCGCAGTTCGAGCTCGCCACGGCCGTCGGCTCGTGGGTCGAAGGTGATGCGGCGCGCCTGCTCGCTTTCACCACCACGTTTGGTGGCTGCACCACGCCTTCCCAGCGCAGCTGTGTCGACCTGGTCATCGAGGGCTTCGGGGCCCGCGCGCTGCGACGCCCGCTCGATGACGAAGACCGCATGAGCTACCGCGGCGCGTACGAAGAGACCGGGTACGGCGG
>JAYTAT010000506.1:0-3822 GCA_043737315.1 Archangium sp. | reverse complement strand
CTCCCGCTTCACGCCGACTCCGACCGTCGCGCCACAGGTGTGTTCGGCCCCCTTTGCCACCGGCTCACGTCCACCTGAAACGGCTCCGCTCTCCCCGGTCTGCTGCACTCTTCCACCCCTCAACATCGGCCGTGGTCCTGGGCTGCCCCTCTCGGTTCACGGGTTGTTCTTCTTGTTCTTTACGGATGTCCCCAGCGCTCGACTTCCATGTGGAGAAAGAGCGCCAGCGTCGGGCAGCCCACCGCCACCGCCAAGTGCATCGGCCCGGTGTTGTTGCACACCGTCACCCGCGCGCCGCGCATCAACGCAGCCAGCTGATCGAGGCTCGTGGGAGGCGCACGGACTGCCCCGGGACACGCCGCGCACTTCATCAGCGCACGTTCGCAACCGATGCTCCGATGCCCCTGCGGTGGCCGCCGCACCATCAGGAGCCTCCACTCCACCCGCAAAGCAGTCCGAGGGCGCGGCTCGCGGAACTCGGCGTCGCGCTCCCCTCGCGGGTGCTGCCTCCGGCTATTGCACCACCGCAGTTGCTCCTCGCGATGTGAAGGACACCAACCGTTTCATGCCGACGAGGGCCGTCACTACAGCGGTGTGCCTCGCCTCTCTCAGGCCTGCTGCCGCCACTTGAAACGGGCTCCCCTCACCAGCCTCACTTCCCCTCGAAGCGTGACCTCGGCCTCCGGCACCTTCGCTCCTATCTGCGGGTTGAACCTCTTGTTCTTATCAAGTTCACCACTTCGGCCTGCCCGCCGTGACGAAAGGGACCTCAGCGAGCGATGGAGAAGGGGTCGCTGGTCACGCCCAAGTTACCGCGGCGCTCGTCGAGCTCGATGGTGGTGGCGACCTGGTAGTCGCCCGGCGGGGCGTCGGCGGGGATCGCGAGCTGCCCCTTCACCGATGTCAGGCCGGGCAGCCCGAGCGCTTGGGCGGTGCACGCCCGCGGCGGCTGGCTCAGGGGAGGCACGAAGCTGACCGAGCAGAGGTTGTAGAGCGCGGAGCCCACCACGTTGCTCTTGAGCTCGAGGGTGATGGTTTCGCCGGGCGCGTAGTTCGAGCGATCAGTCTTGAGCTCATAGGCTGGTACGCGCTGACAGCCGGCGCTCAGGCCTGCCAGCGTCAGCACAGCGGTACGCAGCGCACTCATGGCAGGTAGTTCAAGCTGCCCAGCTCATCCTGCACGTTGGTCCAGTGCGAGAAGAGGAAGTTCGACGTGTTGAAGCTGCCCCACATCACTCCCATCACTTGGATGTCGAAATTCAGCAGGCTGTTTCTAATGAACACCGGCCCACCGCTGTCGCCCGGGCTTACCCCGGCGCTCACGGCGTCTTGGCACAAGAACGTCTTGCCAGTGTCGACGCCACTGGCGGTGAAGAGGTTCACGTGAACGCAGGTGGCGTTGACCGCGCCGAAGGTCCACCCGGTGGTGCGGCCCACCTTGTCGACGGGCTGGCCCGCGAAGGGAAAGCCAGCGGTGCCGGTGACGGTCATCGGGGTGGTGGTGGGCCCGAGGGCGCAGTTGATGCTGGGGAGCGCGCAGCGCGAGCCCGGGTTGGCGACCCTGCCGCGCTGGCCCGTGGCGCCGCTGTCGAAGCGGAAGAAGGCGGCGTCGCTGCGACGGCACTGGCGGCCGGACGGGCAGCCGGGAACGGTGGTGGGGTAGAAGGGGTCGAGCACCTCGATGCCGATGCGCGAGAGCCACAAGAAGCCGGGGTTGGGCTGGCCGTAGAGCGTACCCTCGGTGCCGCCTTGAATGTTGGTGCAGTGGGAGGCAGTGACGAAGCCGTTTTCGTTGCGCGAGACGTGGAGCACACTCCAGCCGTTGGTGCAGACCGCGAAGTTCTCCTTGCCGATCTGCACCCCGCCCGGCACCGGCCGAAACTGGCTCCGGAGATCGGCGGTGGCGCTCGCCGGCGAGTGGGTGACAAAAGTGACCGCCTCGAAGCGCGCGGCGTGGCGGAGCATCAGCTCGGTCACCACCAGCCGCTCGTTCTCGCCACGCACGTAGACGGTGACGCGGTTGGTGCGCTCGTCGACGTCGAGCGCGTGCGCGCCGCCTCCCCAGGCCAGCGCCGGCATCAGCTGGTCGCGCAGCTTGTTCAGCTCGGCGAACTTGAACTCCACCTCGCGGGTGGTGAGTTCGCCGACGTCGAGGTCCAGCTCGCCACCGAGCGAGAGCAGTTCAACCAAGTCTGCCTTGCCGGCAGCCGCGGTGCTGCTGACCACCGCGCGCCCATTCTCGAGATGGAGTCCCGCGAAGCCGGGGTAGTTCGCGTTGATGCGCAGGAAGGCGTCGTCTCGACTGGTGGCCGCGCGAACGGCCTCCAGCGTCGCCACCTGCCGAGCGGGCGCGCGCTGCGCGAAAGCCAGCGTGGCGACGGTTGCGACGAAGACGGCAGTGATTCTGGCAGGGTAGGGCAAGCAAGACCTCTGATAGGAAGGGACTTCGTGGCGCGATGAACCGGGGGCTGCATGCCGTGCGCGCCGCAAGCGTGCCGCGCACGGTCGCAGCAGGCAAGGCCCAAAGCTCGTCTTGTCGAAGCTCCTCCCGAGGCCGCTGCCAAAGCTGCAAGGAGCGCGCCCGCTCGCGGACGCTTCGCGATGTGGAAGGCGATCGCGTGGTTCCCGACCGCCGTCACTCGTTCATGAGGCGGCGCGACCATTTTCGGTTCGTTGTTGGCTCTCAAGTCGCGGAAAGATCGCGAAGCGCAGTGACCACTTCCGCCCGGCGCTTCTCGAACGCGGGTACGGCGATCTCGAGTTCGCTGCTCGGAGCGCTCTTGCCAGACAGCGAGCCGGTGAAGGACTCAATCCACTTCGCAAACCCGGCGAGGGTCGCGCGGTCGAACTGGAAGAGATCGCCGACCACCTCGCCCTTGGCGTTCCGCGCACCGCGCCCGAGATGCGCACCGTGCGCCTGATCTTCCACGTCTTCAGCTGCTCCTCATTCGCGGCGTCACGAAGATCTTCCTTCACCGCGAGCGACTGATGCTCTGAGCTGATGTTCCACACGCCCGCTTCTTCCACCAACGTCCACAGCACGCGGAACGCGGGGAAGACCTGCATCTTCTTCCCTGCGCCCTGCCGCTGCACCACGACCGCCGCGGCCCAGCCCGACTTCCCACCCGGCGCCAGCTTCACGCGCAGATTGCCGTCGAGCTTCCAGCTGTAGCCCGCCTTCTTGATTGCCCCCAGCTGCGGCTTGATCAGATCCTTGAACGCCTTGCCTCCGATGAACACCTCGGGCTGTGACGTACCCAGCTGCACGAACTCCGCGCGCTCGCTGGTGCGATCCACCTTGACGCCGTAATCCTCGAGGGAACGCTTCACGAGCCCGATCACCTGCTCCGAGTCAGGGCTGCGTTCGTTCGTCACATCGGAAGGCGCCAACAGCCGCTTCGCCGCGTCGGGCGCGAAGACCAACGCATCGGGCACGGCCAGCGACAGGTGCAGCGCATCGATGCGCCAGCGATCACCATCTCGAATGAGGTGCGCGGTGACGCGAGGCAGCCACGTCTCTGACTTGCCTTGGTGCTTGGTGGTCACCCTGGGCAGGTCGAACGCCCACGCCGAGTACTCCGCCTCAGCCAGGCCAATCACCACCGCCGACGTCTCGACCTTCACCTCATCGCCCGCGAGCCCAATCGGCAACAGCGTCTGCCGGGCGCGATCGGTGATCACCGTGCCGCCCTGCCAGGTATCCGACGGGCCGAGCCCGAAGATGAGCGCATCGTCGGTGAAGAGCGGCTCGAGCAGGTCGGCGTTGCCTGACTCCACCGACTCGTAGAGCTTCTGCATCACCTCGCGCGCCGACTCGACCGG
>JAYTAT010000505.1:0-3825 GCA_043737315.1 Archangium sp. | reverse complement strand
ACCACCACCGATCCCGCAAACTGCGGCGCGTGCAACCGCGCGTGTGGCGCAGGCCAGGTCTGTGACGACAGCCAGTGCGTCGCCATGTGCTCCGCGGCAGAGACCTCGTGCAGCGGGGCCTGTCAGAACCTGCAGAACGATGAGGCCAACTGCGGGGCGTGCGCGCGGCGCTGCGGCACCAGCGAGCAGTGCATCGGAGGCATCTGCTACTGCTCAGGCGGGTTCGGGCAATGCAACGGCGTGTGCCGTGACCTGCAGAGCGATCGTTTCAACTGCGGCGCATGTGGCCGCACTTGCAGCGGCGGCACTCAGTTCTGCGTGGCAGGCAACTGCCAGTGCCAGGTGGGCCAGCAGCTCTGCGGCAACATCTGCCGCGATCTGCAGAACGACCGCCTCAACTGCGGCTCGTGCGGCACGGTCTGCCGGGGGCCGATTGGCTCGGTGGGGTGCTCGAACGGCGCGTGCGTGTGCGCGGTTGGGCTCACGCTCTGCAACAACGCGTGCACCAACACTGCCTTTGATCGAAACAACTGCGGCGGCTGCGGCGTCATGTGCGCTGCGAACTTGACCTGCCGCAACAGCGTCTGCACCACGCCCTGAAAATGAGGATGGGGATCGTCACGTTGCTCATGCTGGGGTCAGCCGAGGTGCTCTCGGGCGACTACCGCGCGGTCACCCTGGAGGTCGGCCAGCGCCGCCATTTTCGCGTGCCGAAGCTCGAGACCATCACCGGCTCTTCCGGGCGCTGCCTGGAAGAGGGCCTGGACGGCGATGAGCCCGAGGCCATCTGGATCGAGGCGACCTGCGCCGGCGTGCGCACCTCAATGGTGTGGAAAAAAGATGGCTCGCGCGTGCATGTGATGGCCTGCGCCGAAGACCTCGAGACGCGCACGCCTGCGCTGTTGAAGCTGCGAAAGAAAATCGAAGGTGAGCTGAAGGGCTCGAAGACCGTGGCGGCCTGCGTGCGCAACGGGCGGGTCGAGTTGTGGGGTTGGGTGAAGACCGATGCCGAGGGCACGCTGATCGCCTCGCTCGAGAAGAAGTACGGGCTCGATTCTTTGCGCAGCTTCGCCGAGAAGATTCAGTCGGAGGAATGATGCCGAAGTGGCGTGACGCTTTCGACGCGGTGGTCGATGTTCTGCTGCCGCCTTCCTGCGCTGCGTGTGACGTGGTGCTCCCGGGGCCGGTGGGCTTCTGCGAAGACTGTGCGCACGAGGTGCTCGAGCTGCCCACCGTGCACTGCCGCCGCTGCGCAGAGCCGGGTGCGTTTTCAGGACAGCTCTGCGCGACGTGTACGAAGGGTGGGGTGCCCTGGGCGCGTGCGTGGGCTCCGTTCGAGCACGAGGGGGCCCTGGCGAGGGCCATTCAGCGCTTCAAGTACGAAGACCGCTCCGACCTCGCGCGCCCGTTGGGGCTGCTCCTGGCCGTCACTGCGAAACACGAGCTGGCTTCGATGCCGGGTGTGCTGGTGCCCCTGCCACTCCACGAGGTGCGTTTTCGGGATCGCAAGTTCGATCAGGCCGCGCTGCTCACCGCGGTCCTCGCGCAGCGTCTGGAGCGCGAAGTGAACGCCGAGTGGCTGGTGCGCACCCGCGATACCCGGCGGCAGGTCGGCCTGAGCGAAGGCGAACGCGAAGAGAACGTGCGGGGGGCCTTCGCGGCGTCAGGCCATGTGAAGGGCCGCGACGTGGTGCTGATCGACGACGTGCTCACCAGCGGCGCGACGGCCCGGGAAGCGGTGCGGGCGCTCTGTACAGCCGGCGCCGAGCAGGTCTTCGTGCTCACGCTCGCCCGCGCGCGCAGCGACCTGAAGAGCGGCGACTGACGCGCACAGTGGCCCACAGTCGTTTCAAAACCAGACTGCACCATTGCGCGTAGTGGCCTTGTGGCTTTGGACCTCCCTGCAGCGGATTCGTTGACCGATGGCGGTTCCCGCGAGAGAAGTGGCGACCTCATGTCGTCCACGATGCGTCGCTTGCTGGGGGTGGTGCTGGCGGTGCTCACGCTGGGGGCAGGAGCAGCCATTTTTTCATCCCAGCGCACCACTCACCTCGCTACGGCACGGTCACAGGCCCAAGCCGAGATCGATGGCGAGCTGCCCAAGGTCGCCGCTGGCATCGATGGTCTGGTTCAAGAGCTCTCGAAGACCGCCGAGCGCGGGGCCAACCTCGAGCCCGTCGGGCGCATGCTCCCGCAGATCACCAGTCAGTCCGATTTGGCCGAGCTGGGCCGAACTCTGGCCGAGTTCGAAGTCGAGCCCTTCTTCGAGCCGTACCTGCAGATGGGCGCGCACGCGTTCTTCATCGGGTCGACGCCGTTGCAGAACGTCGAGCCGGCCCTTCTCCCCACCCTGCAGGAGCTCGCTGGCAAGGCGACGACCTCGGGCCGGGCCACCGCGTTGATCGCGCAAGGCGGCCGGGTGTGGCTGGTGGGCGCCGGCCGTTCGCAGCTGACCAACCCCCAGCAGCAGCCGATCGTCATGACGCTCGCCCAGCAGCTGAACGCCGCGCAGCTCGACGCGATCGCCGCACAACACGGCGGGGCGGTGTTGGTGATGCCCGAAGGCAAGACCGCCGAGGCGGTGGGCGGAGGCAAGAAGGAGTCGCTCGACGCGCTGCGCCTTCACCTCACCACGACGAAGCGTGAGCCCGAGCCGTGTTGCGCCCAGAAGCAGATCGCTTTGGGGGTGCAGCTGCTGGTGTATCGCGACAGCGCGCCGCGCCTGGCCGAGGCCGCCGCTGCAGCCACGGCCACCGCGCCGCCCATCTTCGGCATCGCCTCCCTGCTCGCCGTGGGTGCGCTCGCGTTCGGCTTCTGGCCGCAGCGCAAGAATGACGAACACGTCGAGCTGCTCCGGCAGACCTCGGCCCAGCTCAAGCAATCGCAAGAAGAGCTGCAGCGGCTCTCGTTGCGCATCAACACCAGCACCGACCGCTTCGCCCTGGCTCAACGGCAGGCGTCCGATGAAGGGCTGGGGTCGACGCAGGCACGTGTGCAGGATTCTCGCTACGAAGAGATCGCCCCGCTCGGTGAAGGCGGCATGGCGAAGGTCTCGGTGGCGATGGTGCGAGGCGCCGAGGGCTTCCGCCGCACCTTCGTGGTCAAGCGCCTGCGCCCAGAACTCGCGAACAACGCAGAGATCGTCGCCCAGTTCATCGACGAAGCGCGGCTCGGTGCGTCGTTGGTGCACTCCAACATCATTCCGGTGTTCGACTTCGGCCGTGACACCGAAGGCTACTACCTCGCGCAGGAGTACATTCTCGGGCGTGACGTCGATGCGCTGATAACCGCGCACAAAGAGCGACGTGGCAAGCCGCTCGAGCCGGGCATCGCGGTCTACATCGCGCAGGAAGCGCTCAAGGCGCTCGGCTACGCGCACACCCGCGCGAACGATGCGGGCAAGCCGATGGGCCTGGTGCACCGCGACGTCTCACCCAACAACCTGATGGTCTCGGCGCGCGGCGAAGTGAAGCTGCTCGACTTTGGCATCGTGAAAAGTGACGAGCGCACCACCCGCACGCAGGCGGGCGTGGTGAAGGGCAACCTGTTCTTCATGAGCCCAGAGCAGGCGCGGGCCCTGCCGGTGGATCCGCGCAGCGATCTCTTTTCCATGGGCATGGTGCTGGTCACCGCGCTCACCGGTGATCCCATCTACAACGGCAACAACGTCTACGACCTGATGACCCGAGCAGCGGCAGGACCCACCGAGGCAGATCGTGAACGCGTGCGCAGTCAGTGCGGCGCGCTGGCAGGCGTGGTGTTGCAGGCGCTCAGCGTCGACCCCGCGTTGCGGTTTGCTGATGCAGAGGCGTTCGGCAGAGCGCT
>JAYTAT010000504.1:0-1420 GCA_043737315.1 Archangium sp. | reverse complement strand
GACAGGAGCCATGGGCTCGCCCGCGCGATCTCGTGCTGGGGGCTTGGCCGAATTGCTGCGCCGGGGCGTGGTGTCGACCGAAGGCTGAGCCGGGTTCGGTTGATTCCTCAGCGCCAGCGTGGTTCTCCATGGGCGTGGACGATTTCCTCGAAGAGCTGAACGAGCCCCAGCGCGATGCCGTGCTGCACCAGCAGGGGCCGCTGCTGGTCCTTGCGGGCGCAGGCTCGGGGAAGACGCGGGTGATTACCCGTCGCATCGCCTCGCTCGTGCGCGATCGCAAGGTGCCGGCGTGGCGCATTCTGGCGGTGACGTTCACCAACAAGGCGGCGCGCGAGATGCGTGAGCGCCTCGAGCACCTGTTGGGGCCCTTGTCGCAGGGGCTGACGGTGAGCACCTTTCACTCGGCCTCGGCGCTCATCTTGCGGCGCGAGGCCGAGAACGTGGGGCTCGAGCGGAACTTCGTCATCTACGACGACGGCGATCAGCTTCAGGTGGTGAAGCGGGCGATTCGGGAAGCGGGCATCGACGTGGCCTCGGTCAAGCCGCGTGAGATCCTCTCGAAGATCGACGCCGAGAAGAACCAGGGCCGGCTGCCGGATCAAATGGAGCCTGGCCAGGACCCCCAACAGCAAGCCGTGCAGCGCGTCTACCGGAAGTACCAGAACCACCTGCGCGCGGCGAACGCGGTCGACTTCGGCGATCTGCTGCTGCTGCTGGTCGAGCTGTTCCGCAGCAACGAAGAGGTGCGCAAGCGGTACAGCGCGCGCTTTCAACACGTGCTGGTCGACGAGTTTCAGGACACCAACCCCGTGCAGTACGCGCTGCTCAAGGCGTTGGCGCCGCCGGGCCCCACGGCGAACCTCGTGGTGGTCGGCGACGACGATCAGAGCATCTACCGGTGGCGTGGCGCAGAGGTCGACAACCTCCTCGGGTTTCCTGCCGAGTACCCCGGCTGCAAGGTGGTCAAGCTCGAGCAGAACTATCGATCTGATCAGACGATCCTCGAGGCCGCCCACGCGGTGATCAGCCGCAACAAACGGCGCATGGACAAGAAGCTGTGGAGCTCGCGCGCGAAGGGCGAGTCGCTGGGGCTCATCGTCGCGCGGGATGAACGCGGCGAAGCGCAAGAGGTGGCGGCGAAGATTCACGAGCTGCGGCGAGACGGCGTCACCGACTACGACCAGATGGCGGTCTTCTTTCGAGCGAACGCGCAGAGCCGTGTACTCGAAGAGACCTTTCGCTTGATGCGGGTGCCCTACGTGTTGGTCTCGGGGCGCAGCTTCTATGAGCGCGCGGAAGTGAAGGACGCCGCGAGCTACCTGCGGTTGATGGCCAACCCCAGATCCGACGCGGATCTCGAACGGGTGATCAACGTGCCGGCGCGCGGTATCGGCGAGACCACCGTCGAGCGCTTGCGAGA
>JAYTAT010000503.1:0-3833 GCA_043737315.1 Archangium sp. | reverse complement strand
TCATTACGAACACGCCCCGCTGGTCGCTTTCGATTCCCAGAACAAGGGCCTGGCCACCATCGTGGGTAACCGCGTGTCGGCGCACGTGAGCGCGGCGTTCGGCGTCAACAGGTGGCTGGAGATCGGCGTTCAGCTGCCCTTCGTGCTCTGGCAGGGCGGCGGCGACGACGCCGGCCGGGTGGGCCTCAGCGCGCCGCGTGCCACCTCGATGGGGTCGCCCTGGGTGCAGGCGCGCTCGGGCCTGTTCCTCGAGCGCGATGGCATGCCCTTCGATCTCTCGGTGGATCTGCTGATGAACGTGCCGGTGGGCGGGCCGGGGGCGTTCACCTCTGACGCCACGCCTTCGTTCTTTCCGCGCCTGGGTCTGGGCCGCACGCTGGGCGGCGTCGCGCGCGTCGCGGTGGAGATCGGCGGCTGGTTTCGCACCTCACCTTCTTTCTCGTCGCTCTCCATGGCCACCAGCTCGCTCTCGCCCACGGTGCAGCTCTCGGCGGGCGTCTCCACGCTCGACCCGAAGTCACGTTTCGAGCTCTCGCTGCGCAGCACCATTCCCACCGACGGCACGGGTGCAGCACTGGAGGCGATGGCAGGAGCGCGTGTTCCCGTCGGACCCTTCGAGCTGCAGCTGCTGGCTGGCCCGGGCTTCGGCCGCTTGCCGGGCACGCCGCTGTTTCGCGTGCTGGCCGGTGTGAGCTTCGCGACGCCCGCTTCGAAGTGTGTCGAGGGGCGGCCGTATGCGCTGCAGGACTGTCCCCAGCTCGACTTCGACGGCGACGGCGTCGCCAACGGGCAAGACCTCTGTGGCCGCCAGCACGGCACGTCGAGCGGTTGCCCCGATGGTGATGGTGATGGTGATGGTGTGGCCGACGCTCGAGACGCGTGTCCTGGCGCTGCAGGTGAGCAGGCGCGCAACGGCTGCCCGCGGCTCGACAGCGATGACGATGGCGTGTTCGACGAAGACGACGCGTGCCCGGCCGTGGCGGGAAGTGAACGTGGTTGTCCCCCAAAGCCGCAGCCGGTGCGTGAGCGCTGCGTCGATCAGCCCGACGTGTTCGTCGATCAAGGCTGCCCGCCTGCACTGGTGAAGCTCGAGTCGGATCGCCTGGTCATCTCTGAGAAGATCTTCTTCGACCCGCGCAAGGCCACCATCCAGGCGCGTTCGTTCGCGTTGCTCGACGAGGTGGCGAAGCTGCTGCGCGCGCACCCCCAAGTGGAGCACGTCTTCATCGACGGCCACACCGACAGCCAGGGCACGCCGGAGATCAACCGCACGCTCTCTCGTGGGCGCGCAGACGCAGTCAAGCAGTACCTCGTGAAGGCGGGCGTGGAAGCGCGCCGTCTCGAGGGCCGCGGTTTCGGACCGGATCGGCCGATCGCCGACAACGGTACCCCCGCGGGCCGGGAACAGAATCGTCGCGTCGAGTTCGTCATCTCTTCGCAGGAGACCAGGTGATGCGCATCTCAAACGTCGTGGCCGTGTTGATCACTCTCGCTTCGCTCTCCGCGAGCGCGGCGACCTTTCCCTCTTCGTGGCGCCCCGTGGCCATCAACGACGCCGACGGCGGCGTGGTGAACCTGGGCGACCCCATCAACGACGCCTCGAACAACGGCCGCAACATCGTGGGCGACAACGCGCGGCCGGCCTTCTACACGGCGAGCGATTCGACTCACTTCTTCTTCCGCATGCGGATTGACACCGATCCCTCGGGGCCGGGCGGCCTGGCTTCGTATGGCTGGGGCATCCTCATCGACGCCGACGGAGACATCCGCGACTACGACTACGCGCTGATGCTCAACGGCACCGGCGAGAGCGTCGACTACAGCCGCAAGACCGCCAAGACGCTCGCGGGCGACCCCACCGAGCTCGCCGACCAGCAACTGAGCGCGGTGCCCACCTCGTACGTTGGGCCCACGCAGAACGTCGCCATCACCGCGCTGGGTGTGGGCGCGGCGGGCTTCAGCGCCAACGAGGATTACTTCCTCGACGTGGCGGTGCCGCTGAGCACCTTCTACGGCACCAACCCCGATGGCGGCGCGTACCTGAACTTCAGCCCTTCGACGGTCATCCGCTTCTGGGTCGGTATCTCGAACTCGTCGCGCCAGATTCAGGTCGACCTCGGTGGTACCGGCGCCTCGCCCGGCCCCGGCACGCTCGCGGGCACCGTTTCCGTGCCGCAGCTGTTGTGCTCGGCCGACTCGGCCTGTGGCGGCACCACCTCGGGCCGAATCTGCAGCTCGGGGACCTGCGTCGGTGGTTGCCGCGGCACGGGCGGCAACACCTGCAGCTCGGGCGGCGTGTGCAGCTCGGCGACGGCGGCCGAAGGCACCTGCTCGGCCTCCACCATTCCCACGGTGGTCACTCCGGCCAACGGCTCGCGCACCAACAGCACCACGCCCGCCATCAGTGGCACCTCGCCCGCCAACGCCACCATCACCGTCTACGTCGATGGGGTCTCCATCGGCACCACCACCGCGAACGCGTCGGGCGCCTGGAGCCGCGCGGCTTCGGCCCTCACGCAAGGCAGCCACACGGTCTATGCGACCGCCACGGTGGCCGCGGTCACCTCGGCGGCGTCGGCGACCAACACCTTCACGGTCGACTCCATCGCGCCCGCCGCCCCCGTGGTGAGCACGCCCGCGAGTGGCTCGCGCACGGGCAACAACAAGCCGGTGTTCACGGGCACCGCTGAAGCGAACAGCACGGTCAGCGTGATGGTCGACGGCTTTCTCATCGGCACCGCGGCCGCCAATGGTGCGGGCGCCTGGTCATTCACAGCCCTCGTGGCGCTGAGTGATGGAAGTTTCAGCGTGGTGGCGGCGGCGACCGATGCAGCCGGCAACGTGTCGATGAACTCAGCGACCAACACCTTCACGGTCGACACCACGGCGCCCGCGGCACCGGTGGTCACCACGCCGCCCAACGGCTCACGCACCGCCAGCATCACGCCTGCGATCTCCGGCACGGCCGAGGCCAACTCGACGGTCACGGTCGTCATCGACGGCGCCGCGGTGGGAACTGCAGCGGCGAACGCGTCGGGTGCGTGGGCGTTCACCAGCGCAGCCCTGGCTGATGGTGCGCACACCGCACGTGCGACGGCGACGGATGCCGTGGGCAACGTGTCGGTGAGTTCAAACACCAACACCTTCACTGTCGACACCGCCGCTCCCGCAGCGCCGGTGGTTTCCAGTCCGGCCAGCGGCTCGCGCATCGGCAGCAGCACGCCCAGCGTCATGGGCACGGCCGAAGCCAACTCCACCGTCACCGTCTTCATCGATGGCGTTTCGGCGGGCACCACGACGGCCAACGCCTCTGGCGCCTGGGCGTTCACCACAGCCACGCTTGCTGACGGCTCGCACACCGCACGCGCGACTGCGACGGACGCGGTGGGCAACGTGTCGGTGAACTCGAACACCAACACCTTCACGGTCGACACCACGGCGCCCGCAGCACCGGTGGTCACCAGTCCGGCCAACGGCTCGCGTACGGGCGACAACACGCCCACCGTCAGCGGCACGGCCGAAGCGAACTCGACCGTCACGGTCTTGATCGACGGCGTTGCTGCCGGCACGGTCACCGCCGATGCCGTGGGAAACTGGAGCTTCACGACCTCGACGCTGGCCGATGGCGCCCACACCGCGCGGGTGGCTGCGACGGACGCGGTGGGCAACGTGTCGGTGAACTCGAACACCAACACCTTCACGGTCGACACCACGCCTCCTTCCGCGGCCCTCGTCACTGCGCCGGCCAACGCCTCACGTACGGCAGACAACACACCGACCCTCACCGGCACGGCCGAAGCGAACGCGACGGTCACCGTCTTCATCGACGGCGC
>JAYTAT010000502.1:0-9410 GCA_043737315.1 Archangium sp. | reverse complement strand
CTGCGTCGCGCTCGTCTTCGAGTTCCTTGAGCGTGGCGGCCATCTTACCCCTGGAGAACTCGTCGATATCGAGCCCCTTGACGATCTCGTACTTGCCGCCACCCGAGCAGATGGTGGGGAAGCCGTAGATGAGGTCCTTGGGGATGCCGTATTCGCCATTCGAGGGCACGCCCATGGTGGTCCACTTGCTGCCGGTGCCCTGCCACCAGTCGCGCATGTGATCGAGCGCCGCGTTGGCCGCCGAAGGCACCGACGAGATGCCCGACGCGTCGATGATCGCCTTGCCGCGCTGACCGACGGTGGTGATGAACTCGGCCTTGAGCCAGGCCTCGTCCTTCGAGAGATCCTTCACCGAAGCGCCGCCCGAGGTGGCGAAGCGGATGTCGGGGTACATGGTGGGCGAGTGGTTGCCCCAGACGATCAGCTTCTCGAAGCTGTCGGCCGGCTTGCCCGTCTTCTTCGCGAGCTGGGTCAGCGCGCGGTTGTGATCGAGGCGCAGCATCGCGGTGAAGTTCTCGCGCTTGAGATCCGGCGCGCTCTTCATGGCGATGTACGCGTTGGTGTTGGCGGGGTTGCCCACCACCAGCACCTTCACGTCACGCTTGGCCACTTCGTTGAGCGCCCGGCCCTGCGCGATGAAGACGGCCGCGTTCTTCTGGAGAAGATCGCTGCGCTCCATACCCGGACCTCGCGGCGTCGCGCCGACCAGCAGCGCCACGTCGATGTCCTTGAAGGCGACCTTCGCGTCGTCAGACGCGGTCACGCCCTGCAGCAGCGGGAAGGCGCAGTCGTCGAGCTCCATGAGGGCGCCCTTGAGGCCCTTCATGGCGCTGAAGGTGACCTTGCCTTCGGCGTCCTTGATGTCGGGCACCTCGAGCAGGCTCAAGATGACCGGCTGATCCTTGCCGAGCATTTCGCCGGCAGCGATTCGATAGAGGAGCTGCGTGCCGATGCGGCCAGCAGCGCCAGTGATTGCGACTTTGACGGGAGCTTTCATGATTTTCGTTCCTGTTGAGTGGTGAGGCGACGGCTCACATGTTCTTGGTGATGGCCTGGCCGAACTCGCTGCACTTCAGCTCGGTCGGGTTCAGGCCTTCCTGCTTCATGAGACGGGCGAAGTCGTAGGTGACGGTGCGCTGGCCGATCGCCAGATCCATCCCCTTCAAGATCAGCTCGGCCGCTTCGTGCCAGCCGAGGTGACGCAGCATCATCTCAGCCGAGAGGATGAGGGAGCCCGGGTTGACCTTGTCGAGGTTCGCGTACTTCGGCGCCGTGCCGTGCGTGGCCTCGAAGATGGCGTGGCCGGTGAGGTAGTTGATGTTGCCGCCGGGCGCGATGCCGATGCCGCCGATCTGCGCGGCGAGCGCGTCGGACAGGTAGTCGCCGTTCAGGTTCAACGTGGCGATCACGTCGAAGTCGTCGGGGCGCGTGAGCACCTGCTGCAGCGTGATGTCGGCGATCGAATCTTTGATCAGGATCTTGCCGGCCTTGAGCTGCTCCTTCTGCTCGGCGTTGGCCGCCTCTTCACCCTTGGCCGCCTTGGTCTTTTCCCACTGCTGCCAGGTGTAGACCTTGTCGCCGAACTCGGCCTCTGCGAGGGCGTAGCCCCACTTCATGAAGGCACCTTCGGTGAACTTCATGATGTTGCCCTTGTGCACGAAGGTGACCGACTTGCGCTTCAAGTCCATCGCGTACTTGATGGCAGCGCGCACGAGGCGCTCGGTGCCTTCTTTCGACACGGGCTTGATGCCGATGCCGGTGGTCTCGGGGAAACGGATCTTCGCGTAGTCCTTCGGGAACTCGGTCTTGATGAACTCGAGCACCTTCTTCGCGCGATCGGTGCCGGCCTCGAACTCGATGCCCGCGTAGATGTCTTCGGTGTTCTCGCGGAAGATCACCATGTCGACCTTCTCAGGCGTCTTCACCGGCGAAGGCACGCCCTTGAAGTACCGAACCGGGCGCAGGCAGACGTACAGGTCGAGCTTCTGGCGCAGCGCGACGTTGAGCGAGGTGATGCCGCCGCCGATGGGCGTGGTGAGCGGGCCCTTGATGCCGACCAGGTAGTCGCGGAACGCCTGGAGCGTCTCTTCGGGCAGCCAGTTGTTCTTGAGCTTGAAGGCCTTCTCGCCGGCCAGCACCTCGAGCCACTCGATCTTCTTCTTGCCGCCGTAGGCCTTCTCGACGGCCGCGTCGACGACGGCGACCGAGGCCTTCCAGATGTCGGGGCCGGTACCATCGCCTTCGATGAAGGGGATGATCGGGTTGTTCGGGACCGTCAGTTTGCCGTTGACCAGCGTGATCTTCTCGCCGTTCGCCATGTTGGAAGACTCCGTGAGGTGTGGGGTGATTTCGCGCGCGGAATGTCTGCTGCTCGGCTCCAATCGTCAACCGGAAGATCACGATGTCCGACGGCGTTGTCGCACCCGGCGCGTCGGTGTAGTCACTCAGGTGATGCAAGCCACCGAACCGCTCCAGTCCCCTTCGGCATTGCTCCGGCTGGATCGGGTGTCAGGCACCCTCAAACAGCGCAAATACCAGGTGGCCATCATCGGGGGCCCGGGCATGGGCACCACGCGCGCCATCGAAGGCTCATTGATGGTCGGCTCGCACCCCGATGCGGGCTTGAGCCTGACCGACACCACCGTCTCGCGGTACCACGTCGAGCTCACAGCCCGGCCCGATGGCGTGCGGGTCAAGGATCTCGAGTCGACCAACGGCACCTACCTGGGCGGCGCCCGCATCACCGAGGTGATCGTCGAAGATCAGGCCACCTTGAGCCTGGGCAAGACGACGCTCAAGGTGAGCATGGTCGAGGCTGACCTGGGCAAGCCCGCTGAGCAGGCGGTCTTCGGCCCGGCCATCGGCGCCAGCAAGGCGATGAAGCAGCTCTTCGGCATCCTCGACAAGGTTTCGCCTTCCGACTCGACCGTCTTGTTGCTGGGTGAAACCGGCACCGGCAAAGAGGTGATGGCCAAGGCCATTCACGCCAAGAGCAAACGCGGCACCAGGCCCTTCGTGGTGGTCGATTGCGGCTCGGTCGCCCCCACCCTCATCGAGAGCGAGCTGTTCGGCCACGTGCGTGGTTCGTTCACCGGCGCCATCAGCGATCGCAACGGCGCGTTCCTCGAGGCCGACGGCGGCACGCTCTTCCTCGACGAGATTGGTGAGCTGTCCCTCGAGCTGCAGCCCAAGCTGCTGCGCGTGCTCGAAGCGGGCACGGTGCGGCGCGTGGGCGAAGACAAACACCGCAAGGTCGACGTGCGCGTGGTGGCCGCCACCCACCGTGATCTGGAGACCGAGGTCGCGCAGGGCCGCTTTCGCAGCGACCTCTATTATCGCCTCGCCGTCGTCCTGGTGAGCGTGCCGCCGCTGCGCGATCGCCTCGACGATCTGCAGATGCTCACCCAGCACTTCGTCAAGCTGATGGGCCGCGGGGAGTTCGAGTTGCCGCGCGCGTTGATGGCCCGTTTCGCGGCCTACCACTGGCCCGGAAACGTGCGTGAGCTGCGAAACCTCGTCGAGCGCAGCCTCGCCGGTGCCGACGTCGATCCCATGCCGCAGGAGTCGCAGGCCGCGGCCAAGACGCTCTCTTCGACCGATGACATCACCGAGCTGCCCTTCAAGGAGGCCAAGGAACGCCTCGTGGAGAGCTTCACCAAGGAGTACCTGATGACGCTGCTCGAGAAGTGCAACGGCAACATCTCTCAGATGGCGCGCGAGGCCGGCATCGCCCGCAACTACGTGCACCGCCTCGTCGCGAAGTACGGGCTCAAAGCGAGCGACTGAAACGGTCGACGGGATCGTTCAAGAAGCTGGAACCTCTGGTCTACGGGTCGTGCGCGCGACGCACACGAGGTGCATCGCGGCCCGCTGGAGCACCTCGCCAATCTGAAATACGGCTTCACGGCCTGGCCGCCCCTCGCAGGGTCAGGCAAGCCGTTGGTGGAGACCGCGGGCACTTTGGGCCTGCCTCCAGATAAAACGGAGGAGGATTCACCGGGCGCTGGTTTCCCTCGCAAGTCGGAAGCAGCGGCGGGTCGACACACCGCACTGGCAGGGATCTGGGGCGTTGAGCTCACCCCGCGTCGAAGCCGGCGTCTCCGCCCGCATCAGGAGCGCCCGCGTCGAGCCCGGCATCCGTTCCCGCATCCGCACCTGCGTCGATGCCCGCGTCGACCCCCGCATCCACGCCAGCGTCGAACCCTGCATCGATCCCCGCGTCCACGCCGGCGTCGAAGCCCGCATCGGGAGTGCCCGCATCGGGAGTGCCCGCATCCCGCCCCGCGTCGGGCACTCCTGCGTCGG
Source organism: Archangium sp. (assembly GCA_043737315.1). Classification (GTDB taxonomy): domain Bacteria; phylum Myxococcota; class Myxococcia; order Myxococcales; family Myxococcaceae; genus Archangium_A. The sequence goes on along the minus strand of JAYTAT010000502.1, from coordinate 5,105 downwards.
GAGTTCCCGCGTCGCGCCCCGCGTCGGGAGTTCCCGCGTCGCGCCCCGCGTCGGGCGTACCTGAATCGGGCCGGCCGCCGTCGAACGGAGGCACCACGATCACCGACCCATCACGACCGCCGCCGTCGATCTCGAACGGATCGCCGCCATCGGGCAGTCGATCCGACCTGAGCACCGCGAAGGGTGAGAGGTGCCGCGTGTCGCCTCGCACCACGTTGCGCACGCGATCGACGAACGCATTTTCCAGCGGTTGCCACTCACCCAGCTCGCCGCCGTCGAGGCGCTCCCGGGTGTAGATGCGCAGCAGGTTCTGGTTCTCGAGGTTCCCCTCGCGAACCAACTCGAGCGAGAACGACACGGTCGCGGGCTTCACGAACACGATGGGCGCACTGCCCACGCCGCTGATGTCGTAGCCATCGCTGAGCGCCCCACCGGGTACGTCGCTGCCCGGAGCGATGCGCAAGACCTCGCGGGTCTCGAGCGCTGCGATGGGCACGCTGATGCAGACCTTCTTATCGGGCAGACACACCTCGCCACCCGTCGGGCCTACCGCGCCGTCGACGCCGTCGCCGCCGCAGGAAACCCACGAGAGGACCACCACACCGACGAACAGGGCCAACCAAGGGGAAACTCGCACAGCCGCGGAGCATAACCCCAGAGTTGGGTGTTCGGCGCTTGACCTCTGCGCTGTGCAGGCGAAAGTACGACGCCTCAACCCCACAGGAGTTCCCCAAACATGTCTCGAATTCTGACGGCCAGTGTGGCCATCGCGCTGTGCGCATGCGGCCCGAAAGAAGATTTGAACAAGGACGGCATCGCCGACGGCATCCGCGATCCCAACTCGGTCTCGCAGATTGCGCCCTCCACTCCGGTGGGCTCGATTTCAGGCATCGTGGTCAACGCGCTTTCCACGGGCATCGAAGGCGTGCAGGTGGTGATGGTGCTCGGTGACGGCGCCGACGCCAGCCGCAACTACAAGGCCACCACCAACGCCGAAGGCGCGTACACCTTCAGCAACAAGCCCGGCGGTTCGAGCGCGCAGCTCGTGTTCAGCAAGACCGGCTATTCCACCGCGCGCCTCAACGGCAACGTGCCCGGCGCGACCGGCAACTTCCCCATCAACAACGGCAACGGCAACGCGGGCGTGCTCACGCTCTCGCAGCTCAACGGCACCTTGAAGTTCCGCGTCTACACCGCGCAGGGCCGCCCGGCGAAGGGCGCCAAGGCGTACCTCGAGGTCTCGCCCACCGCGTTCCAGTCTTTCAACGGCCAGTACGGCGACGGCGTGGGCTCGTTCAGCGCGGCCGCAGACGTCGATGAGAACGGCCTGCTCACGTTCACCGGCACGCCCGACCTTGCTGAGCTCGCGCGCATCAGCGCCTTGAACTCGAACGTCACCTACGCGCTGACCATCGGCGCGCTCGATGAAGACAACGACGGCCGCAGCGACGCGCTGGGCAGCTTCAGGACCTACTCGGCGCTGAACCTCTTCACGAACCCCGACCGCACCATCATTCTGACCGACGCGCGCCTCTCGGCCGGCCCGCTGGCCATCGTGGCCACCAACCTCGACTCGTTCAACGCCGCGCTTTCGCCCCCCTACCGAAACGCGGTGAAGGCGAACGATCCCATCACCCTCGTCTTCAACCAGCCCATCACCCAGGTCGACACCACCCGCCTGGTGAAGGTGGTGCAGGAGGATTGCCAGACGAACGTCGCGGTTTCCGTGACGCAGCGTGCGCCCAACGTCTTGTCCATCGCGCCCACCGCCGCGTGGACCCTGGGCAACCGCTACAACATCATCGTGCGCGCGACCGGTCTCGACACCGGCGTCACCACCGACTTCGTGGGCTACTTCTTCGCCATCGACGCCACCGCGCCCCGCCCGCTCAGCACCACCGCGGCATTTCAGGTGCGCAAGGCGATGGGCAACACGATGACTGGCTCACTGCAGCCCAACGACACGCTCAACGTGCTGTTCGACACCCCCATCATCGCGCAGGGTGGGCCCGTCGCGCGCGCGTCCGTCAACACCGACCTGAACGGTGACGGCGTGACCGGCGGCATGATGGGCGCCGGCGAATTCAACGGGCCGGCCAACAGCGGCTTCGTGCTCAACAACAATGAACAGCTGTCGGCCACCGATCCGGCGCTGGGCACCTTCACTTGCAAGCAGTCGGGGTACAGCAGCCGCTGGTCGATCTTGATCACCACCTTCCCCGCGACCAACTCCATCCAGGCCAACACCGGCATGCGGGTGGTCTTCGCGAAGGATCAACAGAGCTCCGACACCTACCAGACGGCCTGGGGCTCGCCGGTCGCGGCAGACGTCAACGGCACCATCAACATCGTTCCGTGACGACCGCCGGGGCCCTGCTCACGCTGGTGGTGGTCGCGGGCCTCGAGGTCCGCATCCAACCCGGAGTGGCGCGGCCCGGTGACGCAGTGCTCGTGGAAGTCACGGGCACAACCGAAGCTCCGTCGGGCCACCTCGGCTCGGCGGAGCTCGTTTTTTTGCCTTACGGCGACCGCTGGGTGGCGCTCTCGGGCCTCTCGGTCGATCTCAAACCAGGCGTGTTGAGCCTCGCGGTGACCGGCCAGAGCCCCGCCGGCGAGGAGCGCCTCGAAGGTGCGCTCGAGGTGCGCAAGCCCGAGTTCCGCCGGCGCCAGCTGACGGTCAGCAAACGTTTCACCAGCATCGCCAAGAAAGACCGGCTTCGATCGGTGGAGGATCAGAGGGCGTTCGATGAGACGTTCGATCGCGACTTCGAGCCGTGGGTCTTCGATGCCAGCTTTGCCTGGCCCCGCCTCGATGACGTGAGCGCACCCTTCGGCGACCTGCGCCTCTTCAACGGCAAGAAGCAAAGCCAGCACTTCGGCGCCGACATCAACGGAGAGACCGGCGACCCCATCTATGCGGCCAACGATGGCGAGGTGGTGATGGTGCGCGACTGTTTTGGGTCGGGGGGCACGGTGCTGCTCCACCACGGCGGGCGGCTGTTCACCTCGTACTTCCACATGTCGGCTTTCTCCGTGAAGCAGGGCGAGCACGTGGCCCGCGGTCAGCCCATCGGCAAGGTGGGCAAGAGCGGCCGCGTCACCGGGCCGCACCTGCACTTCGGGGTCAAGCTCGACGGCCGATGGGTCGATCCCGAGAGCCTGCTGCGCCTCGAGTTCAGCGATCGCCCCACTTCGCCGGCCGCTTCTCCAGAAAAGCAGTGACGCCTTCGGCCGCATCTTCGGCGAGCACGTTGAGCGAGAGCTGAGCTGCGAGAAACTCGACCGACTGCTGCAGGGGGAGATCTTCGGCCGTGAAGAAGCTGCGCCGCCCCAGCGCGAGAATGGCGAGGCTCTTGCCCGAAAGCTTCGAGGCGAGCGCGTCGGTGGCCGTGTCGAGCTCGGCCGGCGGCACCACCTGGTTCACGAGGCCCCATTCCAGCGCTTTGGTGGCGGTGAGGCGATCGCCGGTGAGCAACAGCTCGAGCGCCCGTTTGCGCCCCACGTGCCGCTGCAGAAACGCGAGCACCATCATGGGAAAGAGGCCGCGATCGATCTCGGGCGTGCCGAAGCCCGCGGTGTCGGTGCTGACGGCGAGATCGCACGCCAGCACGAGGCCCAACCCGCCGGCGAGCGCGTGGCCATTGATGCGCGCCACAGTGGGCTTCTTGACCTGCTGAAAGGCCATCAACAGGGCGCCATACGCGCGGCGCCCTTCGTGACCGTCGAGAAACCCGTCGGACATTCCCCCCAGGTCGCCGCCCGCGCAGAACACCCGATCGCCCGCGCCGGTCACCACGATGCAGCGCGCGGTCGGGTCGTCTTCGGCGCTTCGGAGCCCCGCGATCAGCCCCTGCACCACCCCCAAAGACAGCGCGTTGCGTGCGCGCTCACGATCGATGGTGAGCCGGGCGATGCCGGCTGCGACCTCGTAACGGACCTCGGTGATGGTCTGGGTCATGGGAAAGCCCTCAGCTCGTGGTGCGGCTGCGCGCCCGGCCCGCAGCGCTGGGCGGCGGAAGGGGGGCCCGCTGCGGCCGCGCGCCGGTGAGCCCGTTGAGGAAGTGTTCAGCCACCTGTTCGCGCGCACGATCGATCGCTTCGTCGTCGCGCTTGTCGAGCAGCCCCATCACGAAGCTGGTCAGGCCCATCTCGATCGAGCCGAACAGCATGGTGGCGCACAGCGTGGGCTCGAGGTGCGAGGGGATCTCGCCGCGGCGCTGCGCTTCGACGAACATCTGCGAGGCGGCGATGATCACCGACGAGAACGCCCCGCCCCGGTTGACCGCGCCACCCGCAGGGCTGCGGCCGACCTCGAGAATGAGCACCTTCACGCCGCGGGGATCGCGCCGGTAGGCCTCGAAGGCCACGTGCACGATGCCGCGCACCCGCTCAGACACGTGCTGATCGGAAGCGATCTCGGCCTGCACCCGGCCCAGGAAGTTCTGCCAGCCGCTTGCGAAGACCGACTCGAGCAGCTCATCCTTGTTCTTGAAGTAGTGGTAGACGAGCCCGTACGCGACGCCCGCCTCCTTGGCGACATCCTGAATGCGGCAGCCGTGGTAGCCCTTGCGCGAGAACACCTCGACGGCCGCGCGAAGGATCACCCGCCTGCGATCCGCCTCGCGCTCAGCCCTCGACTGGGGCTTCTTCGCCCCCGGCTTCGCTGCTGTCTGCGCCCTCTCGGCCACGCGCTCTTCTGCCTTTCAGCGCACTGGAACCGGAGTGTTGATTCCAGAATCAGCGCGCTGCGACAGTAGCCGAATCACGTCTTCAGGCAATCACTCGATGGTGCCCGTGACGCTGCCTATCGAAAGCTTCAAAGTGTACGAAGCCTTCGGTGCCGACTGGAAGGAGCAGCTGATGGTTGCGCGGAAAGGGATGGCCGGAACCCGGCGAGCAACCTGCTCGGCCGGCGGCGCGTTTGGATTGCGCGCGTCCTTGATGGAGAAGGTCATGAAGCGGCCGGGCGGGTAGGTAAAGGCGAAACCCGAACCCGACTCGGCCTTGGCGACGACCGGTGACTTATCTTCTGTGTCGATCGCGCACTTGTCGGAGTCACCATTCTGCGCCAGCGAGTTGAACCAGGGGTCGGCGAGGTACGCCGA
>JAYTAT010000501.1:0-1431 GCA_043737315.1 Archangium sp. | reverse complement strand
AGCTGCTGGTGAACCCGGTCGGCACGGTGCGCACCACCATCGAGGAGCAGCCGGCCGAGCCGATGGCGAAGATCGAGCTCATTGGCTACGCGCTGCCTGCGCTGTTCATCAGCGCGGCGCTGTCTTCGTTCGCGGTGGGGCTCGCGGCGCTCATCGGCCCCGGCCACGTATTTTTGTTGGGTTCCTTTTTGCCAATCTTCCCTGCCATCATCGCGGTGGTCGGCGCGGTGGTGATGGGCTTCGTGTTCCACCCAGTCGTCGAGTGGATCATCAACAAGCTCAAGGGAAATTCTGACGCGCGCTCGCGCAGCAACTACTTCTTACAGACGATGACGCTGTCGATCATCCTCGTGGTGCCGCAGGCGCTGGGAACTGTGTTGGCGGCGTTGCCCATTCCGTTCATCAGCCTGCTCGGGCCGTTGCTGATGGTGGTGGGCTCGCTGGTCAGCGTCTACGTGACGTACCAGTGGATGGTGCACTTCGACGTCGTGAAGTGGGTGCTGGTGGTGCTGAAAGTCGTTGCGGTGCTGAGCCTGCTGGGTGCGGGCTGGGGCTTCGTGAGCGGCCTCGTCGACACCATCAAAGGCTTTGGCAGTGGCGGCGGTTCAACCATCGCGGCCACGGGCGATACCGGGGAGCTCGAGCTTGGTGAAATGCCGAGCGATCCAGCTGAGGCGGCCGAGTGGTCCAAGAAGCGCGTTGAGCAGCTGCAGGCCAAGGCGGAAGCCGACACCAAGAAGGCCATGGCCGAAGCTGAAGCTGCGACTCCCAGGGCAGACGACGCCCCTGGGGATGCCAAGGATGACGCCCCGGCGGAGAAGCCGGTGAAGGCTGAAGCGGCCAAACCGGAGCCCGTGGCGGCGAAGGACCCCGCGCCGGTCGCCGTGAAGGACACCCCGCCTGCGCCTGTGAAGAATGAACCCGCCGCAGCGCTGAGCGGTGGGTACGTCATGTTCGCCAGGCGCCGCGACGCGATCGAGAAGCTGTTCGAGAACGATCCGACGGTGCTGGCGAAGAGCAACGACCTGCAGAAGCTCTACGGCGACTACATCGAGGAGGCCTACGAGCTCGACAAGCGCATGTTCAAGGACAACTCGAAGAAGCCGGAGCGCGCGAAGCTCAACGCCCGGCTGCGTGATGCCGAGCTGTACCAGAAGACCGGCAAGACCATCGATTCGCTGGCCGGCAAGCTCGGAGTCCGCTGACCCCTTGTCTCCCTCTCCCTGCGAAGCGGGGAGAGGGTCGGGGTGAGGGGCCGTCACTTCACCGGGACTGACGGCGCTCGGGCAAATACCCGTGCGAGCGCAGCCAGCCCTCAGACTCGACACGAGGCTTGTCGCTGGGGCGCCACATCGACTCGACGACGAGCTCGCCCCACATGCTGGCGGTGGACCCGCGGCGGCGGTCGATGGTCTCGAGCTGAATGGGCTG
>JAYTAT010000500.1:0-1434 GCA_043737315.1 Archangium sp. | reverse complement strand
GGCCCAGACGATGGGCCGCACGGTGCTGCTCTTCAAACAGAAGAAGAAGAACTCGAAGATCGCCCTGGTGAAGTAGCCGCGCTTCGTTTCAGCGAATGCTCTGGCCGGCGAGCCTCGCGGCCTCGGCCAACTTCGTGAGCAGCTCAGGCGGGAAGTACTGCCGCCGCGCCTCACCGTCGCCCGCGCGCGCCGCTTCGACCGTCTCGACGTAGCCGCCGTAGCCATCGGCCAACGAGATGAGCCGGGTCGCATCAGATTGCTCTTCCAGCACCAGGCCCGCGGCGTACGACGCCTCGAAGGGCACCAGCAGAAACCGGGCTTCACCCAGCCTCAGGGCGTGCAGCACCGCGATGTCTTCCGCGTCGTCGCACAGCGCGTTCTCTGCCGCCGCCACGAAGGGGCCGGGCACCACGCGCCGCGCATCGGGCCGGGGCAGCCCGAGGTGCACTTCGCTCCAGGCTGCGTCGATTTGCGCGGGCTGGGCCGCGGTGGGCAGCGCGCGCACGATGGCCTCGAGCCGCGTGGCGGCCGCTTCAGGCGTGGGCAGCAGCGCGCGATCGATGCTCGCGTTTCCACCGGCGCCCTGGAGCACCAAGGTGATCGGCCCCTGCTCGCGCTCGAGGCGTTCAGCGAGCAGGCCGGGCCAGTCGGGGTGCAGCCCTTCGGGCTTCCGCGCGACGAGGGTGGGGTGGGCTGCGGCGATGATCAGCTGCGCCACGGGCCCGGCTTCGTCATCGAAGCGAACGCGGGTGATGCGGCGATCCACCGCCGAGCCCGAACGCGGCGTCGACACGCCTTCGAAGAGCTGCTGCCCCACCTCGACGCGCACAGGCTTCACCGCCGCGGTGGCCGTGGTGAGCGCTTGACGGCCCGCGTCGACCAGCACCTGAAAGTCTGCGGTCGCGTAGGTGCCCAGCGCTGCGAGCTCAGAGGCGAACCGGGGGTCGAACCCCGAAGGCCCCGAGTGCGTGTGCGTGGCGATCACCCAGGTGGGAAATGCCTGGCCCTGGCCGATGGCGTCGCGCAGCTGCGGTGGAATGAGAAGCACGTCGAGCACCACGACACCCAGCCGCTGGCCCCCGACGTCGAGCACCAGCGCCCGCGCGAACAAAGGGCTGAGCGCCGAGTCGACCGTGGATCGCAGCGGGCCGTAGCCACCAACCGTGGTGGGAAAGACAGGCTGCAGCGGCCGTTTCGCGGCGCCCACCTGCAAATTTCCCTGCCCGCGCGCCAAATGCGTCAGCGCGGGCGGGGTCGCGGTCCACGTGCCGCAACGATCGACCGACGCGGTGCCCCACGAAATCAGCAACGCCGCGGTGAACAGTCCGAGGGCGATGAGGAGACGGCGCTTCACGTGAGCTGTGGCCTTACCAGAAACCACCTCACCGCGGCTTCATGCCCTGCTCCAGCGCAGAGCCGCGATCGGCTCGAACT
>JAYTAT010000499.1:0-3862 GCA_043737315.1 Archangium sp. | reverse complement strand
AAGAGTGACTAGTTCGATTTTCGCTCGGGTCGCTGACCGACCAGGCCATCGACCGTCAGGTTGTCGAACCGGCAGACATGATTGCGGCACCCCAGCGCGACCTTGCCCACCTGCCCCGCCAACCCGGGCAACACCTGCCGCGTGACCCGCGTGCCATTCATGAACGCCTCTGCATTCACATCGCCATTCCTGAGCGCCGTCAGCTTGAGCCGAAGCCTGAACTTCCCCGTGGGCACCCGCACCGGATCAGCCTGAAGCTGCTGCAAGTCGACCGCTGAGTTCCCGTCTTCTTCGCGACCGTCTTTTCCGAAGTACCGCCACCCGATGCGCATGTCGGTGCCGGGAATCGCGAAGACGCTGACCTGCAGGTCATTGATGCGAAACGCGAGCTCAGCAAAGTGCTGCACCGCCTGCAGATCGACCGGCGGAAATTCTGCAGGGAGCGGCTCTATCTGCACGTCGACGGAGGCCTCGAATCGATCCGCCAGGTAGTACCGCTTCGCCAGGTACGCGCGAGGCACCAGCACGTCGTGCTGCATCGACCCGCCGTACTGCACCGCCGACAACGAACCGCCCTCCACCGTCCACAAGCCGGAGTGCAGGTTGATCTTCTCTCCTTCGGTCACGGGCTCGAAGCCCAGGGTGAAGGCCCCCCCGTCGGTCACGATGTTCGAGAGGAGCTCTTCATCATCACTGTCGTGATACCAGGCGGGCGCAGACGACGGCAGCGGCGTGGCGCTCGGAGGTGGCCAGAGCTTGAGCACCACCGCGAACAGCAGCAACGCCCCGAGCACGAACACGCCGGCTTTCCACCCCGCGGCGGGCCCCTGAATGAACGAGGCGGCCTTTGATTGCGGGCTGAGCGAAGCGGCCGGCGGCAGCGCTGTCGCGGGCGTGGGGCCGCCGCTCTGGGGCACGGCCTGATCCAGCGCGTCGGCCACCAGGTTCGCGCGAGGGGGCCGCGCATCGGGCTCGGTCTCGAGCAGCGCACCGATGATCTCATCGACCCGGGCATCGAGGCCGGGCACCTTCACTGAGGGCAACTTGAAGCGCCCCATGGGCACTTCACCGGTGAACATCTCGTAGAGCAGCACCCCCAACGAATACAGATCGGCCCGGTGATCGACGTTCTTCGCGTCGCGGCGCTGCTCGGGCGCCATGTAGTTCACGGTGCCCATCGCCACGGCCGTCGCGGTCAACGCGATGTCGCGCTCGTTGCCCTTCATGCCCGCGAGGCCAAAGTCGGCGATCTTCACGTGGCCGCGCGCGTCGATGAGAATGTTCTCGGGCTTGAGATCGCGGTGCACGATCTTCATCTCGTGCGCGTAGTCGATGGCGCGCGCGATCTGCGTACCGATGCGCGCGGCGTCTCGCACCGGCAGGCGCCCCGTCGACATCATCTCGCGCAGGTTGATGCCCGGCACCAGCTCCATCGCGAAGAAGTAGTGATCGCCGGCCTGGCCCCGATCGATGATCTGCACCACGCCCGGGTGCGAAAGCGACGCCAGCGCCTGCGCCTCTTTGTCGAAGCGCGCCACGAACTCGGGGTCTTTGGCGAAGCGCGGCGGCAACAACTTCACCGCCACCAACCGGCCCAGCGACGTTTGCCGGGCGCGCCACACCTCGCCCATGCCGCCTTTGCCCAGCAGCTCCAGCAGCTCGTAGCCCGGCACCTTCGCGACCGTGGGCACGCCGGTGACCTCGTCGTCATCGAAGGGGGCCTGCAGGTGCGGCTTGCTGCTGGCGAAGGTCTTGTCGAGACCACCGTGCTCGCCCCCGGCCGGGTGCGCGTCGACGGTCGGCATCTCGGACTTCGGGCCGACCGTCTTCACGTCACTGCGTTTGACGTCGAAACGAATGCCGCAGGTGCAGATCACCTGCTGGCCCGACACGTACACGCCGACGTCGTGAAGCTTCCCGCAGTTGGGGCACGATTGCGCGACGACGCTCCGCGAGGAACGCGCGTCGGTCATCACACGCCCGTGTAGTCGAGGACACGGAAAGCTGGCACGCCCTTTTCCTTGCCCTTGACCAGTTGCACGGGCACGGCTTCGACCTTGAACCCGGGCCCCGCGCGCTTCACCGTGACGTCGCTCGCGAGCACCTCGCCACCCTTCGCCAGGCCACACAGGCGCGAGGCGGTGTTGACGGAGTCGCCGATCGCCGTGAACTCGTGGCGCTCGTTGCTGCCGATGTAGCCGACGATCGCCTGGCCGGTGTTCACCCCGATGCCGACCTCGATCGCCTTCTTGCCAACGGCCTCTCGCGCGTCGTTCATCGCCTTGATTTCGTCCAACATCTCAAGCGCGCACTTGAGGGCGCGGCCCGCGTCATCGGCGTGGGTGATCGGCGGCCCCCACGTGGCCATGACGCAGTCGCCGATGAACTTGTCGAGGTTTCCCTCGTGCGTAAAAATGCAGTTCGCCATCGCGGTGAAGAACGTGTTCAGCATCGCGACCGTCTCTTGCGGGCTGTCGGCCTCGGCCATCGAGGTGAAGCCGCGGATGTCGGCGAAGATGCAGCTCACCTCAGCCAGCCGGCCGACGCGCAGCAGCTCGACCTTGCCCGACACCACCGCCTCGGCGACGGCCGGGGCGAGGAAGCGTGAAAGCTCGGCGCGGGTGACGACTTCCTGTTCGATTTTCCGCGCGAGCTCTGAGTTCTCGAGCGCGATCGCCGCTTGCGAGGCGATGCCCGAGAGCACCTTGAGATCTTTTTCCGAGAACGCGTTGGTGCGCTCACGGGTGTCGCAGAACAGCACGCCGCGCAGCACGCCCTTGCTCAGCAGCGGCACGGCCATGGCAGAACGAATGCCCTGAGCCACGATGGATTCTGACGAGGAGAAACGGCTGTCGAGGATCGCGTCGGCGGTGAGCACCGCGCAGCGGGTCTCGGTCACGCGCTTGAGCACCGTGTCTGAGACCACCACCTCGGCGGCATCTTGTTTGCGGCGAAGCACGGCCTGCGGCGAAAGCGTGCCCTCTTCGCTGGCGAGGAAGATCACCGCGTTGTCGGCCGCCAACAGCTGAAAGGCGACCTTGAGAATCTTGTCGAGCAGGCTCTTGAGGTCGCGCTCCATGCCGACCAGGCGGTGGAACTCGTTGGCGATGCGAAGCTTCTCGTAGTCCTGCTTGAGCGCCTCGAGATCGTTCATCTTGTCGGCAGGTCGAAATTCCGCCGACTCCAGCTGCGCGACCGTCGCGAGGAAGGCCGGCATCGACTGCGCCGACGCGACCACGGTGACGCCTGCTGAAGTGGTGTGACCCGCTTGACCGCCGCCGTCGTGAAAGACCAGCCGGCTGTTGCCCAGCGCAATCTCGTCGCCATCGCGCAGCCGCAACTCGCGCACCTTGCGGCCGTTCACGAAGGTGCCGTTGCTCGAGTTCAGATCGCGCAGCAGATAATTGCCGCCCACCTTCTCGACGATGCAGTGCTCTTTCGAGACCTCGCGATCGACCAGGCGCAGGGTGTTGTTGGGGTGACGCCCCATCGACGTCCGATCAGAGAGCGGAAACTCTCCGACCTTGCCGTCGGCGAAGCGCCCAGAAAGGCGAGGACCTTTCAGCTGACCGGGCGCGAACACCTGACCGGGGCGCGGCTGAGATCCCGTCCCAGCGACATCAGTGAGCGGAATGGGTTGGTTGCTCAAGGCGGGGCGGACGCTAGCAAGAGAAACATGGGGTGGCATCAATGCTGGCACCGGTCGGCACCGCGAAAGCCCAGGCAAAATGTCCTTCGCTGCGCTGCACAGGCCTTTCGGCGCGGCTACTTCTTCGTTGATGCTCCGCTCCGCACGGCAGAAGGTCCCTCCCCACCCTGCTTCTCGTCGCGTAACTGCGCGGAAACAGAAGAATGTTGAAGT
>JAYTAT010000498.1:0-1437 GCA_043737315.1 Archangium sp. | reverse complement strand
GAAGAGTAGACGGAACGAAGTCGCCCCCTGAATCGTTTCGATCCGAACTCCATGACTCTTGGCTTGCTGCTCGGTTTGCTCGGCTCCACTCCGCTCATCGATGGGTTCGTCTCGGGGTGTGCGATGCCGGTGGAAGGCTTCACCGTTCCCGTGGGCGCGGTGGCAGCGGCCGGGGGCCGGGTGCACGTGGCGGACGGCCTCGTCGAAGTGGAGCACTGCTTCTATGAAAACGCGCAGGCTCGCACCGTGCGCTCGGTGGGGGGCTCACGGCGATCGATGTGAAAGACGGTGAGCTCATTGCACGGGGCCAGCGGCTGGGGCGCGGCGTGAAAGTTCGCACGGTGATCGAGGGGGTGCCCGCAGCCGAGTTCGTGCGCGGGCGGGAGCGGTTGCTGGTGCCTTCACTCGAGCCGGTGCTGGTGGTGGTCGACGTCGAAGGACATCGCGCCGTTCGGTTCGCAGCGGGCCGGGCCACGCACGAGTGGGAAGTGGGGCGCGGCCAGGCAGAGGGAGCGAAGGAGATGCGAGGCGATCTGCGGACGCCGCGCGGGTTGTATTTCGTGGTCGAGCACACCACCGGTCCGTTCGCTGGCGACTTCGCGGCGTACTTCGGCGGGGCGTGGGTGAAATTGAATTATCCGAACGCGTTCGATGCCGAGCGGGGTGTCGATGCCGGGTTGATCAGCCGCGCGCAGGCCGACGACATCGCGGACAAGTGGAGAAGGCGCGGGGCCGTGCCGCAGAAGACGAAGCTCGGCGGCGGGATTGGTTTTCACGGCTGGAACGCGCCGTGGGATGGGGCCGATGGCGGGTACGGGTTGAGCTGGGGGTGCGTGGTGATGCACCCGGAAGAGGTGCGCGGATTTTATGAGGTGGTGCCGGTGGGGACTGCGGTGGTGCTCCTCTGAACTCCCTTCCCCTGCGTGAGCGCGGAGAGGGTTGGGGTGAGGGGCTCAACTGGAAGACCAAGATGGCTCTCACCCCGGCCTACATCGGCCCTGACGCCTCGAGGTGACGCCGCTGATTTCGCCCGCTGTGCCGGACGCTCCAGACTGCGATGGTTCGTCTCAGCCGCGCCCCACCTCCTGCAGGGAATCCCACATGACCATCAGCTCCGCCGCAGCAGCCGCAGCCGCAACCCGTGAAGCCGCCCGTCGTGCCGCCGCGAAGAAGGCCGCCGAAGCCGCTGCGAAGAAGGCCGCCGAAGCCGCCGCGAAGAAGGCCGCTGAAGCCGCTGCCAAGAAGGTCGCAACGAACGCGCAGAAGACGGCCGCCAACGCCGCCGTGAAGAAGGCCGCCAAATCGATCGCCGACAAGAGCGCGCAGGAGATTTCTCAGCGCGCAGGTCAACGCCCCGCCGCCTCGGCCGTGCGCCAGGCGTTCGGCAAGGACGAGCTCTCCCGCGGCATGGGCACCGCGCTTCGTGCGCGCGCGGGC
>JAYTAT010000497.1:0-3866 GCA_043737315.1 Archangium sp. | reverse complement strand
TGCCCAGCTGAAACCAGACCGCCTTCGGGCGCTTGGCGATGATGTCGTCGACGTGTTGATCGATGTCTTGCGGCCGCCGGAAGACGTCGACCAGATCGAGCTCACCTGGGATCGCCGAAAGCGTGCGGAAGACCGGCCTGCCGAGAATCTGAGTGACCTCGGGGTAGTAGACGGGCACGGGCACCACTTCGAGGCCGGCGCGCTGAATGTACTGAGCCACCGAGAAAGCGGGCTGGCCGCTCTGCGCCTCTGTCTTGATCCCCAACACCGCCACCCGCTTGAGCCCCCTCACCAGGGCCGAGATTCCTTCGTCGTCTTCAATCAGTCGCGCCATGCCCCAAACCCTAGTCGCGCGGTATGATCCGCGCTCGATGACCAGCCTCTTGACCCTCGCCCTCCTGGCAGCCGCTCCCGTCGCGCCCACCCCGGTGTACGAACTGTCAGACGAGGCGTTCATCGAGACGGCGCGCCACGATCTTCAGACGCTGCAGCAATTCGTCGCCGGCATGGGCAGCGTGATGATCGGCGTGACGAAGAACAAGACGCTCTTCAGCACCAAACAGAAGGCGGTCTACGCGGCGGAGGACAAGCAGACCCTGCTCTCCACCTGGGGTTCGCTCTTCGCCTACTTCAGCGCCACCGAGGGCCTTCGCCAGAAGTACTGGGACTTCGTGAAGGTGCCCCCGAATGATCCGAAGCACGCCTGGGGCTTCCTGCTCACCCACACCGCGTTGACAGCGCTGCTCGCCAACGGCCTCAAGTTCGCCGAGCTGGTGATCGACAACAAGCAGCTCGAGACCATCTTCGACGAGGCCAACGACGAGTACGGCGTGCCGCAAGGCGCCTTCGCTGCGTTCAAGATGAAGGCGATCCACGTCGCGACTTCGACGCAGCTGCTGACCGGTGACACCTATGCCGTCGCGGCCGTGCCCTTTCTCAAGAGACAAAAGGCCGCCAACGACGCCTCGGTCACCTGGGCCGTCGGTGAGATGAAGGCCGACTCGACCATCGCCAAGAGCTGCCTGGTGAAGAACGGCATCAAGCTCTTCCTGACCAACGCCAGGGACATCGCGGCCAACACTTCTGCCAACGCCATCTTCCCCGTGCAGAAGAGCTTTGCAGAGTGGGCAGGCGACACCCGCGTCGCGCGCATCGGCAAGCCGCTGGTCACTCTGGCCGACGTCGAGAAGTTCGTGCTGCCCACGATTCGGTCGGGCGACATCATCGTCAGCCGGCAGAATTGGTTCCTCTCGAACATCGGGCTGCCCGGCTTCTGGCCCCACGCCGAGCTCTACCTGGGCACTGCGCCCGAGCTCGCCCAGACGTTCGACGCCGACCCCGACGTCATCGCGTGGGCGCGCGCGCAGCCGGAGAAAGCGGTCACGTTCAGCGAGCTGCTCCAGAAACGGTATCCTTCGAAATGGAAGGCGTACGCCGAAGGGGTCGACTTTCAGGGCCACGGCCCGATCCGGGTGATCGAGTCGATTTCAGAAGGGGTCAGCTTCACCGCAGTCGAGCACGCGTTCGGCGTCGACTACCTCGGGGTGATGCGCCCGCGTCTTGCGCTGGTCGACAAGGCGAAGGCCATCGAACACGCGTTCAAGTACCAGGGCCGCCCGTACGACTTCGACTTCGACTTCTTCAGCGACTCGACGATCGTGTGCTCGGAGCTCGTCTACAAGTCGTACCAGCCTGGCCTTGGCCAGAAGGGCGTCTCGTTGGAGCTCGTCGACGTGGCGGGCCGGCGCACGCTGCCTGCAAATCAGATCGTGCGGCGCTTCGATGCCGATCTCGAGCGGGGTTTTCCTCAGATGGATTTCGTGCTGTTCCTCGACGGCAATGAGCACTCGGGGAAAGTGGCGCTCGCGAGTGAGGCTGCCTTCAGGGCCACGTGGAAGCGAACCAAGTGGGACATCGCTCAGAAGTGAGCTGACCTTGGCCATAAGTGATGTGCGGCCCGTGAAGACCTTCGACATCACGCTTTTCAGGGCCCGGCCGTCCGTCAGCGTTTCTCGTAGCTCGTCTTGAAGTAGCCGGTGCCTTCACGGCAGTAGACCGCGGCCCAGTCCGACTTGAACTGGGGATCTTCCGGGCGCGGATCGGGCCGAAAGTCCCGGAACGGCAGCTTGATCTCGTCCTTGGCCGACATCACCCTGAGGCCCAGCTTCAACACCACGTTGCTGGGCAGGCGGACCTCGCAGTTGCTCAGCGGAAAGTCGTTGTTGTTACGCACGAAGACCGCGCGATTGCCGATGAGGTTGGGCAGCGACATGCGAATGGTGCCGAACAGCTGCGCGCTGGGCGAAACCCTGGGCTGCTCGGGCTCGACGGTCTTGACCACCAACGGCTCAGTGGGCTCGGCCACCTTCGTGGGCTCGGCCACCGTGATGACCTCCGGCGTCTTCACGGGATCCTTCCGGGCCACCGCGACCGTCCTGGGCGAGGCATCTTTCGCGGCGAACACGGTCTCGGGGAGCGTGGCGTCTTCATCGAAGAGCAGCTTTGCGATCGACCCGTTCACGCTGAGCACGGCGGCGCGTGCATAGAGCGGCCGCTTGCCATCAGCGCCTGCCTCGCCCACCAGGTTCACCCGATCGCCCTCAGCCAGCTTGTCCTTCCTGTCGAGCAGCACGAGGTCTTCCCCGCCCTTCTTGAGCACCTTCCACACCTTGCCCTCGACCCTGATCGTCTCGAGCGTCACCCGCGTCTTGTCGACCCCCGCCGCCTTCACCGGTTCAGGTTCCTTGACGGGCAGCGGCTCGATCTCCGCCACCACCGCCCGGTGGACCGCGTCGACGGTCACCTCGCCAAGCGGGGTCGTCTCAGCGGGCTGCAGCACATAAATCGCACCCGACGCCAGCGCGATGAAGAGGAGAAGGCCCACCACCACCAGCGGCGTCTTGCTCTTCGGCACGGTGAGGTCAGCAGCATCGAGCTGCTCGATGGGCTGAGCGACGATCGACTTCGACCGGGGCGCCGACTTCGCCTTCGGCACCTCGGCGCTCGGCTCAATCATCGAGAGCATCTTCTGCGCGGGCGTCATCACCGGCCCCGTCGCCTTGCCATCACCCGGCGAGGAGGGCCGCATGAACGTGCCTTCGAACTCAGGCTCGCTGGCGACCTCGGGCAACGGGCCACCCTTGCGCATCACCGACAGCTTCGACTGCAGCTGGCGCTCGGCCGCGAACTCTTCGGGGCACATCGCGCGCACGTAGTTCCCTACGTCTTCGGCGCCCACCGTCATCTGCTCACGCACCGCCAGCTCGTTGAGCGCGCGGGCGAAGTCGTCAGCGCGCTGGTAGCGGGCCGCGGGATCCTTCGCGAGCGCGCGCATCACGATCTGCTCGAGCGTGGGCGAGATGTCGGGCCGCGCAGCCGAGAGCGAAGGCACCTCGCCCATCGCCATCTGCACCACCATCTCTGACATGGTGCCGCTGGCGTACATCGACTTTCCGGCGAGCATTTCCCACACCACGATCCCCGAGGAGAAGATGTCGGAGCGATGATCGACGGGCTTGGCCAGCGCCTGCTCGGGCGACATGTAGCCAAGCTTGCCCATCACCGTCGAAGGCAGCGTCTGCTTCGAGCGCGCCGTGCTCTTGGCCAGGCCGAAGTCGATCACCTTCACTTCACCTTCGTACGAAACCATCACGTTCTGCGGTGACACATCGCGGTGCACGATGCCCAGCGGCTGGCCGTCGGCCCCCACCTTGCGGTGCGCGTAGCCCAGCGCTTCGTTGACCTGCTGCCCGATGTAGACCGCCATGGCGATGGGCATCACGGCGCGCTGCCGCTCCACCCGGGTCTGCACGCGCGAGAGGTCGACGCCCGGCACGTACTCGATGGCCATGTAGAGCGAATTGTCG
>JAYTAT010000496.1:0-3869 GCA_043737315.1 Archangium sp. | reverse complement strand
TGCTGTCGCCACAATCGATCGCACGATCGCAGTCGTTGTCGACACCGTCGGTGCAGTTCTCGGTGCCGACGTTCACGCAGTCGGTGTCAGCGCAGTCGGAGCGCGTGTCGAAGTCGTTGTCTGTGCCGTCGTTACAACTCGTTTCGGTCTTGCGGTTGAGGGCGCAGACGCAGCCCATGCCGCAGGTGACGTTGACGCAGTTGGTGTCGTCACAGTCGGTCGCGTTGTCGAGGTCATTGTCGATGTTGTCGGCGCAGTTCAGCTCGGTGTTCGCGGCGCCTCCGCCTGCGCCGCCGGTCGCACCACCACCAGAGCCGCCCGTGGAAACGCCACCACCAGAGCCGCCCGTGGAAACGCCACCACCCGAACCACCCGTGGAAACGCCGCCACCCGAGCCGCCCGTCGAAACGCCGCCGCCCGAGCCGCCCGTCGAAACGCCGCCGCCCGAACCGCCCGTGGAAACGCCGCCACCCGAGCCGCCGCCGTTCGAACCGCCACTCCCGCCCCCGCTGCCGGAGGTGACCTTCACGCCGCCGATGCAGGTGCAGTCGAAGCCGCACGTCTGACCGGCGCACAGGGGATCCGCGCAGTCAGCGAGGGTGTCGTTGTTGTCGTCGATGTCGTTGTCGCAGCGTTCACCCATGCCGCGGCAGGCCACATCGCCAAAACACTTCGGGTCGAGGCAATCGACCTTGCCGTCTCCGTTATCGTCCGCCTTGTTGTTGCAGGTCTCAGGGCCCAGCGGGCCGGGACCAGGCGGCTTGGTGCCACAGCCCGCTCCCAGCAGCGCGAGGACGAGGATCAAGAGACGACACGACATGAAAAGTCCTCAGCGAGCGGCCAACAGGCACGCACGCTACCACACGGACCTGGCTATTCCTCCGCTTCGACCGGAGCGCCGCCCATCTTCGCGAGGTCGTCCTTGTTCACCTTGGAGGGATCGATCTTCTGGGTGGCGTCAATCATCTTCTGGATCGTCTCGTCGAACTCGAACTCGCCCTCCTTCTTGAAGCGGAGAAAGTTCACGCGCGCGACCACGTAGTTCTTCAAGTACGGCGACTGCAGCCCCTTGGCCTTGAGCGCCTCGACCACACGCACCACTTCGTCGTCCCACTTGAGCAGGTGGTCGGCCCGCGCTTCACGTGAGGCCAGCGCTTCGTCGACCGGCTCATCGAGGAATCCCTCGAGGCGTTTGACCACCGGGGTGTACGCGCCCGCTGAGAACCGGGGCCGCTTCTCGTAGGCCGCGCCGAAAGTGATGAAGTGCGGCTCTTCGAAGAAGCCGATGTAGTCGCTCTCGTTGCCCGCCTTCGCGCCGACCAGGCCGCGCAACATGCGGATCACCTCGAGAGAACGTTCTTTCAAGTTGTGCGCCTTCTCGGTGTTGAGCGCGAGGATCTGAAAGGCCACGTCCTCCTCGGGGATCACCAGGGCGACGATCGACTTGAGCCCCAGCAGCTTCGCCGCACCCAGGCGGTGATTGCCGTTCGGCGTCCAGTATTGGCCGTCTTTGCGCACCGCGATGATCGGGTCGAGGAAGCGGCCCACGCGCTCCATGGCGTTCGCGAGCTTCTTCACGTGTGCCTCGCTGCGATCACGCTGGTAGGGCGTGGGCTCGACCTTGTCGATCGGCAACGCGGCGATCACCACGTGCTTGCCGCCCAACGGCTCTTTATAGCTGCCGACGACGGTGCCGCCGTCACTCTCGATCAGCTTGGCCAACTCGAGCCCATCCAGAGGGGCCGACATCTCCTTTGCGCCCAACCCCTTGCTCCTGGCTTCGACCTTCTTCCGGCGCGCAGCCTTCGGCTTCTTGACGATCTTCTTCGCGGCCATGTGTGGTCATTCCCCCGAGACGGTCAGCTCTTTGAAACGGATGGTGGATGCGCCGGTCGAGCCGTGGAACGTGAGATCGTTACCGATGGCGTCGAGCTGCATCAACATGTCGTTCAGGTTTCCGGCCACGGTGACTTCCTGCACCGGGCGGGTGAGCTCACCGTTCTCGATCCACAAACCGTTCGCGCCGCGCGAGTACTCGCCGGTGACGGTGTTCGCGCCGTGGCCGAGCATCGCGGTGACGTAGAAGCCGTTGGGGATCTCCTTGATGATCTGCTCCGGTGTCTTCGTGCCGGGCTCGAGCACCAGGTTGTTCGCGCCGATCGCGGGCAGGCTGCGGTACCCGCGTGACGCGTTGCCGGTGCTCTTCGTCTTCGCCTTCCGCGCGGTGAAGGCGTCGTAGAGGAACGCCTTGAGCACGCCGCCCTCCACCAGGCTGGTGCGGCGGGTCGGCACGCCTTCGCCATCGAAGGGCGAGGTGGCCAGGCCGCGTTTGCGCAGACCGTCGTCGGTGAGCGTCACGTGCGCCGGCGCGATCTTCTTTCCCAACTTCGCAGCCAGGAACGACGACTTCTTGAACACCGCGTCGCCGTTGGCCGCGCCTGCGATGCTCGAGATGAAGCCCGCCGCCATCGTCGGGTCGAGCACGATGGCGCACCTCTGCGACTTCACCTTCTTCGCGCCGAGCAGCCGCACCGCCCGCTCTGCCGCTTTCTTCGCCACGCTCTCGGGGCTGGCGAGATCTTCGAAGAAGCGTTTCGCGTCGTACCAGTACGAGGTCTGCAACTGGCCGTTCTCCGACGCGACCGGCGACGCGTACAGGTACACGCTGGTGCCCTGATAGCTGCCGCTCACCCCGGCGCTCGAGGCCAGGTACACCTCGCTCACCGACTCGCCCGCGCCCACCGAATCCATCGCGGTGATGCGGGGGTCGAAGGCCTTGATCACTTTTTCCATCTCGATCGCCGCCTTGATCTTCCAGTCGGGGGGCAGGTTCGCGACCTCCTCGTCGAACAACGCGCCCACGTCGGGGAACTTGCCCAGCGCGTCCTCGTCGGGAAGCCCGTTCATCGGGTTGGGCGCCGACATCTCGGCCAGCGCGATCGCGCGATCGATGAGCGTGTCGAGGGCGCTCTGATCGAAATCGCTCGTCCACACGAAGCCCAGCCGGTTCTTCACGAACACCCGAATTCCCACGCCCTTGCTGGTGGCCTGGGTGAGATCTTCGATCTCGCCATCACGCACCCGAACGTCGGCCGAGCGGCCCACCTGCAAGAACGCTTCGGCCTGCTTCGCGCCGCGCTTGAGCGCACGCTGAACGATCTTCTTCGCCAGCGTTTCGTAGCCGCTCATCGTGCACCCACCCTGGTTCCGCCGACCGTCATGTTGTCGATGCGCAGCGTCGGCAGCCCGACTCCGACCGGCACGCTCTGCCCGTCTTTGCCGCAGGTGCCCATGCCGGGATCAGGCCGTGGATCGTTGCCGACCCGGGTCACGTTCTTGAGCGCCTCGGGGCCCACGCCGATCAGCGTCACGCCCTTGAGCGGACGCCCCAGCTTGCCCTTCTTGATCTCGTAGGCCTCGCTGACCTCGAAGACGAAGTTGCCGTTGGTGATGTCCACCTGGCCGCCGCCGAAGTTCGCGCAGTACACGCCCTTGTCGACCGAAAGCAGAATGTCCTCGGGCGTCTCTTCGCCCGGCGCGAGGTACGTGTTGGTCATGCGCGGCATCGGCAGGTGCTTGAACGACTCACGCCGGCCGCTGCCCGTCGTCTGCTGGCCCATCAACTTCGCGTTGAACGAATCGTACATGTAGCCCTTGAGCTCGCCGCGCTCGATGAGCACCTTGAACTGCGGTGCGTTGCCCTCGTCGTCGACGTTGAGCGAGCCGCGCGCGTTGGCCATGGTGCCGTCGTCGATCACCGTCACCAGATCGCTGGCCACCTTCTGACCGAGCTTGCCGGCGAAGAGCGAGGTGCCCTTGCGAATGAAGTCGGCCTCGAGCCCGTGACCGACCGCTTCGTGAAGCAGAAT
>JAYTAT010000495.1:0-3871 GCA_043737315.1 Archangium sp. | reverse complement strand
GCGGCTGCGCGACCTCAGGCAGCAGATACGGGCCGACCGTCGGAATGATCCCCAGCCGCAAAGGCCCCGCGAGGGGATCTGCCTCACGCTGCGTCTCTTCGACCAACGCGTCCGTGCGCATCAACAGCTCGCGCGCGCGCTCGACGAAGGCGCGGCCGGCCGAGCTCACCAGCACCCGCTGCGTGTCGCGATCGAACAGCTTGCACGTCAGCGCGCTCTCGACCTGCGCGACCTGCGCCGACAACGCGGGCTGGCTCACGTGACAGGCGGCCGCGGCCTTCCGGAAACTTTTCTGATCCGCGACGGCGACCACGTACTGCAGCTGCCGCAACGTGATGGGGTGGGGCACGAGACGCATGGGGCCTGCACCTAACGTGTGTCGGGGGTTTATGCCCTGTTCATGGGGGGGGAATGGCGGGGTGAACTCGCGCGGTTATCACAAGCACCATGGGGTCCTGGCGCTTCGCCCGAGTCGCGGGAATCGAACTTCGTGTGCACCTGAGCTTCTTGCTCGTCGTCCTGCTCGGCGCCTATCAATGGGGCGGGCTGGGTCTGCGCGGCGCGGTCTTCGGCATCGTGCTCACGCTGCTCACCTTCGCCTCCGTCATCTTGCACGAGCTGGGTCACTCACTGGTGGCGAAGGCCTTCGGCATTCCGGTCAAAGACATCACGCTGTATCCCATCGGGGGCGTGGCGCGCCTGGGCCGCCGCCCGAAGACCCCGGGCCAGGAGTTCCTCATCGCCATCGCCGGCCCTGCGGTGAACGTGGTGCTCGCGCTCGGTCTGGGCGCGCTGGGCGTCGCGCTCTATTCGCGGCCCGTGCTCCAGAACGCGCTGGTGAACGCGCGCTCCGAGCAGCCCACGATGATCACCTTGTTGGCGATCATGGTGCTCTCGAACGTGGTCCTCGCGGTCTTCAACATGCTGCCGGCGCTCCCGATGGACGGTGGCCGGGTGTTGCGCGCGGTGCTCTCGTGGTTCGTCGGTGCAGAGAAGGCCACCAACGTGTCGGCCCTCATCGCGCGCGTGCTGGCGGTGGGGCTCATGTCGGTCGGCGTGTTCATGTCGCCGTCGAACCCCATGCTGGTCATCATCGCGCTGTTCGTCTTCATCGGTGCAGGCCAGGAGGTCAACGAGCAGCGCCTGGGCCGCGTGCTCGAAGGCGTGCAGGTGGCCGACGTGGTGAGCCCGTACGCGCCGAAGTTCTCGCCGGACACCACGCTGGGTGAAGCGGTGAAGATGCTCACCATGACGCACTACGAGGCCATCGCCGTGGAGCACTTCGGCAAGCTGATGGGCGTGGTGACCTCGAAAGACATCTTGCGCGCCGCGGGCGAGCAAGGCGCCTGGGGCTACATCGCGGGGCTGGTGAGAGGCGAAGTGCCCACCGTCGACGCGCACGACTCACTCGAGGTGGCGCGCTCCAAGATGAACGAAGCGAGCGTGCCGTTCGTGGCGGTGCTGCGCGAAGGCCTCTTCCTGGGGCTGGTCACCCAGCTCGAGTTGGCCGTGGTGGCTGAACGACTCTCGTCGGCTGCGTTCCGGCGAGAGGGGGCCGCTCGTGTGGGCCAGCCCGATCGCATCGCCTGAAGACCCGGTTACTTGCGGATCTGGAACTTGATCTTCTCGGTGCCGAGCGTGAACTCGTCGCCGTCTTTGATCTTCCGCTTGCCGATCTTCTCTTTCGAGGGCCCGTAGAAGGTGCCGTTGGAAGAGCCGAGATCCTCGAGCACGAAGTCGGGGCCCTCTCGCAAGATGCGCACGTGCTCGCGGCTGACCCTGTTCGAGTCGATGACGAACTCACACGACTTGCCGCGGCCGATGGTGAACACGTCACCGGTCATCTTGAAGGGGTCGCGCCCCGTCACGAAGAGGGTCAGGCCGGCCTTGCCGCCACTCGCGCGCGCAGGCGGGGGCGGAGGCTCGGGCTCCTCGTACGGCTCTTCAGCCGGCGGGTCCTCCTCGGCCGGCGGGTCGTAATTCTCGCCGGAAGGCGCGGGCTCGTCGAAGGGGTTGCCCTCGTCTTCGACGGGCTCCTGCTCGGGTTCCGGCTCAGGCTCAGGTTCCGGTTCGGGCTCAGGCGGGGTCGGCACCACGCGGGGCTTGATGCCCGGAGGCGCGGACACCGCACGCGGAGACACGACGGGCGCGGCGGGAGAAACGGCGGCACGCTGAGGGGGCGCGCTGACGGCTGCCCCTCCAGCGACCTTCCCTGACACCACGAACCCGTTGAGGCGCGCGAGCGTGAAGACGGACTGAGCGACGAGCGCGTCAGTTCCAACCCCCATCTCCGCGGACATCAGCTCAAGCGCCTCCCACAGGTGGGCAGGCATCGACACCGGCTTGGAATCGGACATTGCCTGGGCACCATAGCGCCCGAGAGCGCGCTGTCGAACTTGTGTTTGTACCCGCCGCTTGAGTTTTGAAGGCCGGGGGTGCAGTGAAGCGCCATGTCTTTGTTCGATACCGCGGCCTCCAACCCCGCAGGCTACCGCGATGTGACGGTTGCCGACGTCACCGTGCCTGCGCAGGGTTTTCGCCTGATCGATGTGCGCGAGCCCGAGGAGTTCACCGGCGCGCTCGGCCACATTCCCGGCGCTGAGCTGGTGCCGCTGGGCACGGTGATGGCCCACGCTCCGGGCTGGAACAAAGACGAGCCGGTGGTGCTGGTGTGCAAGGTCGGCGGCCGCTCAGGGCACGCTGCGCAGGCGCTTCATGGCATGGGCTTTTCGAAGGTGATGAACCTGGTCGGTGGAATGCTTGCCTGGAACGCCGCAGGGAAGATCATCGAGAAGTGAAGCCGGAGCGCAGGGGTTCGCCGTTCCTGAAGTGGGGCTCGAGGCTCCTGGTCGCCTGGGCCGTGCTGACCGTCGGCCCGGTGGTGCTTTTCCGTTACGTCGACCCGCCGCTGACCGCCTTCATGCTCGCGCGCCGGGCGGAGGCTGCCGAGAAGAACGAGAAGGGCTTCGTGTTGCGCCAGCTCTGGGTGCCGCGTTCGCGCATCTCGATGAACGTGCAGCGAGCGTTGATCGCCGCTGAAGATCAGAAGTTCTTCCAGCACTCGGGCTTCGACGTGAAGGCCATCGAAGACGCGGTGGAGGATCGCCTCGAGGGCAAGGCGACCCGCGGCGCCAGCACGCTCACGCAGCAGGTCGCGAAGAACCTCTTTCTCTGGTCCGACAAGAGCTTCGTGCGCAAGGTGTTCGAGGCGTACTTCACGGTACTGATCGAGCTGTGCTGGAGCAAAGAGCGCATCCTCGAGGTGCACCTCAACATCGCCGAGTACGGCAACGGGGTGTACGGCGTCGAGGAAGCGAGCCGGCTCTACCTGGGCAAGTCAGCCGCGGCGGTCACACCGGAAGAAGCAGCGATGCTGGTGGTGGTGTTGCCCAGCCCACGCCATCGCAAGGTCGTGGCCCCGACGCCGAAGGTGCGTGAGCGCAGCCGCTGGGTGCTCGAGCAGATGCAAAGACTGCCGTCAGGAACGCTTTAAAGCCGCGTTCAAGAACAGCGCATACGTCAGCTCCCGTACGGGACACCCATCGCGCCGAGCCTGCTTCCTCAACGCCCCGGGCAGCGAACACACCGACTCATCCTGAGGATCCACCAGCTTCACGTACCCGCGCTGTGAGTACTCGGCCACCTTCCAGCCCCGTGAGCCCAGCGCCGCCGACAGGTCTGCCGTGAGTTGATGATGCAGCGCCCGCGCGAGGGGAAACGCCTCAGCCTCTGGTCCCGGGCCGCGCCACGTGCCGTCTTCTTCAGTCCAACCCGATTCGCGCAGGTACTTCACCTTGCGCTCGCCAGACAGACCACCCACGTGCCGTTCGAGCCTCATGAAGCCACGCATGGTAGTGCGCCCCATCGTGAG
>JAYTAT010000494.1:0-3876 GCA_043737315.1 Archangium sp. | reverse complement strand
AGATTCAGCTGCTCTCGCTCGAGTTCATCGACCTGGAAGTCAGTCACCTGCGCGAGCTGTGGATCGAGCGCATGCGCTACACCGGCGACGCGCAGGTCACCGGAGGCATGTTGTACGAGCCGTTTCGCCGGCTGCGCATCGACGACGGTCACCTGGTCGACGCGAAGTCGAAGCTGGTCGCCGTCGAGCCCAACGAAGTGAGCATTCAGCGTCTCGACCTGCGCGTCACGCTGCCCGAGGTGAACACCGCGAAGCTCGACTTCGACTCGTTTCGCGGGCTGATGGCCGACGTGAAACTCTCGGCCTCGGCGCAGCCGCGCTTCTTGAACGACTACCTGACCAACGTGAGCGGCTTGTCGACGGTGAGCGTCAGCGGTCACCCCGGCAAGCTCGAGGTCGACCTGCAGGTGGTCGACGGCGTGGTGAACGACGGCGCGAAGTTCTCGTACCGCTCGTCGCGCGTGGCGGTGAAGTTGCCGCTGGTCGAGGTGTGGGGTGCGGCCGCGGTGACGGGTCGTACCGCGAAGGGCCGGTTGGCGTTGTCGGTCGATATTTCCAACGCCGCGCTCAAGCAGCGCGACGGCGAGCAGTTGGTCAACGCCGATCTCTTCGAGCTCGATGCGGTGGGCCCAGCTGACCTCACGCGGGCGACCGACATCGACGCGGTGATCAAGCTGAAGGGCGGCCACCTCAAGGCGCTCACCTCGCTCAACCAGTTCATCCCGGGCGGCGCCGGGGTGCATTTCGCGGGCGGTACGGGGCTGGTGGAGGCCACGGTGAAGCTCGACACAGCGCCTTCGCGCATGAGCGGCGTGCTCGACCTCACGGCGAGCGACGTGACGGTGAAGAACCGCAGCGCCACCATCAAGGGCAATTTGCTCGTGCACGGCATGCTCAGCTCATTCAATGCGAACACGGGAGCGATGGATCTGTCCGGGAGCACCATCGCCATCGAAGGCGCGACCCTGCAGGCGCAGGGCCGCACCTGGCCCAAGCTCTGGCTGCGGGCGGCGGCTGACCCCTGCCTGCTCTCACCCAACGCCGGCATCGTCTGGTCGACGAAGCTCGCGGTCGGCTCATCGAACCTGCAGCCGCTGCTGGCCATCGTCTCGGCCAACGCGCCGCTGCCCGGTGTGCTGGGCATGTTCACCGATTCGCCCAACGTGAAGCTCGAGGCGACGATGTTGGTGCGGGCCGACCGCATCGAGCTGCCCAAGCTCAGCCTTACGTCTCAGAACGTACGGGTCGAAGGTGCGCTGACGTTGCGTGAATCGTCGGCGACCGACCCGAAGCTCGAACCCTGGGGCGCCGTGGTGGCGCATGCGGGTGCGCTGAGCGCAGGCGTGCAGCTCGACGGGCCGAAGATCTCGGTGGTGCTGGGCGATCTGCAGCGCTGGACCGCTGAGCGCAAGCTCGTGCCGACCAACACCCTGGCTCGCTGAGCTTTCGCCTTCTCCCCGCTGTCGCAGGGAGAAAACGTTTTCAGTGCTTCGCCAGGTCCATCATTCGCAGCTCAATCATCTTGCGCACCCGAATGAGTATCTCTTCGATGTGCACGGGCTTGCTGATGAAGTCGCCTGCACCTGCGTCGAGCGCGCGCCCCTCGAGCTCGGGCTGGGCGGTGATGACCATCACCGGCAGCTCATGGTCACGCTCGAGGGTCTTGAGCCCCTCCATCACCATGAACCCATCCATCGGCGGCATCTGCAGATCGAGAAGGATGAGGTCAAAGTGGTGCAGCCGGTGGAGCGCGTAGACCTCAGCGGGGTCTGACGTGGACAGCACCGACTTGTAACCCGCGCCCTTGAGGATCTGTTCGAGCAGCTCGACGCTCGCCTTCTGATCATCCACCACCAGGATCTTGGCATCCATCACGCGGGAGGGCGGCGTCATGGCTTCCCGCCTGGGCCCGGGTGAACGTTGGCGTATTCGAGCGCGATGTTGACGGCCTCCATGAACTCGCTGACGCGAATGGGCTTGGTGATGTACCGGTAGAAGCCGGCCTTGAGCCCCCGCTCGACGTCGAACGGCATTGCGTTGGCGCTCACCGCGACCACCGGAATGTGCGCCGTGGTCGGGCCTGCCTTGAGAATCCTCATGGCGTCGAACCCGCTGATGCCAGGCAGGTTGATGTCCATCAAGATGAGGTCGGGCAGGGTGGCGCGCGCGAGCTCGACGCCGAGATCCCCGTTGGTCGCGGTGAGCAGGCGCAGCTTGGGGTGCCGGGCGACAATCTGCTCCACCAGCTTCAGGTTGGCCGGGTTATCTTCGACGTACAGCAGCCGCCGCCTTCGAACGCCCCCTTCGGTCAAGGGGATGGTGTGCGTGGGTTCATCGTTGGCAGGCACCATGGGCTCTGCGACGGACAACAGCTCGAACCAGAACGTCGAGCCCCCGCCCAACGTGCTCACCACCCCGATGGTGCCGCCCATCAGCTCGACCAGCCGCTTGGCCACCACGAGCCCAATGCCCGTGCCCTCTTCACCGCCCGCTTCCTGCCCCAGCCGGTTGAAGGCCTGGAAGAGTTGGGCGAGCTGATCCGGCAGCAGGCCAGCCCCGGTGTCTCTGATGTTCAAACGGGTGCGGCCTGCGTCGCCCATGGTGCAGGTCACTTCGACCGTGCCGGCCTTCTGATTGTATTTCACGGCGTTCGACAGAAGGTTGATCAGCACCTGCTTGAGGCGGGTGCGATCTGCCTGCACGAAATGCGGCACGGCGAAGTGCGGAAACTTGAGCACCAGCCCGCGCTGCTGCGCCTGCGGCTCGATCATGCCCTGGCACTCAGCGAGCACCTCGGCCAACGAGACCGGCTCTTCCGAGAGCGGCACCTGGCGCGACTCCACCTTCGCCAGATCGAGGATCTCGTTGATCAGCTTGAGCAGGTGCCAGCCCGCCTGGAGGATCTGCGCGATGCTTTCTTTCTGGCCGGGCGCCTGCGCCTTGTCGGTGTCCATCAACTGGGCGAACCCGAGGATGGCGTTGAGCGGCGATCGCAGTTCGTGGCTCATGCTCGAGAGAAAGTCAGACTTGGCGAGGCTGGCCTTCTCGGCCACCGAACGCGCGGTCTCCAGCTCGATGTTCTTCTCCTGCAGCGCCTGGTCGAGGCGGTTGCGATCGGTCACGTCACGCGCCACGGCGCAGACGCCCTGCAGCTTGCGATCACGATCGTAGAAGGTGGTGGCGTTGAAGGAGACCACGGTTTCCTTCCCGTTGCGGGCGCGCACGGTCAGCTCGTAGTCGGTGATCTTCTTTCCACGGAGCACACTTTTGATGCCCGCTTCAGCCCGCTCGGGGTCGGTGAAGTAGTTCTTGAAGGGCGCACCGATGAGCTCGTCGCGGGTGCAGCCGGTCAGCGCCTCCATCTGCTTGTTGACGTCGGTGATGATGCTGTACGCGTCGGTGGTCATCAGCGCGTCGATGTTCGATTCGATGAGGGAGCGGGTGTAGAACTGTTGATCGCGCAGCCGTTGATCGAGCTTCTTCTGTTCGGCCTGGACCTGCTTGCGCACGGTGTTGTCGGTGCCGATGAGCAGGTAGCCGATGATGCGGCCCCCTGCGTCGCGCAGCGCGGTGACCGAGACGATGGCCGGAAAGCGGCTGCCGTCTTTGCGGATGTAGGTCAGCTCGTAGATGTCTTCGATGCCACGCGAAGCCTTGAACACCAGGGCCTCGAACCCCGGTGTGATCGGGGTTCCAAGTTCGACGCTGAGCGCCTTGGCGCGCGCGATCACTTCCTGCGGATCGGAAATGTCGGCCGGAGTGATCCTGTTCATCACCTCGGCGGCCGTGTAGCCCAGCATGCGCTCGGCGCCGACGTTGAAGATCTGGATCACGCCCTTCGCGTCGGTGGCGATGCTCGAGAAGTTGGCGCTGTTG
>JAYTAT010000493.1:0-3879 GCA_043737315.1 Archangium sp. | reverse complement strand
CGGCTGGAACGTCGATGCGCTGCACCGCGAGCCCGGAGCAGGCCTTGTCGGGCAGCGTGCGTTCCCCGAGCACCTCGCTGCCTGCCAGAAAGCGCAGCCGGTAGAGATCGTTCCCATCGACGCTGACCTCGAACTGGGTCGGGTGAGGGACCTCGAGCCTGATGCGCATCACGCCACGAGGCAGCTTGAGCCCGTGGGTCTGAAGAAAATACGAGCCCTGGATCGCGGAGCCTCGGAGCTGAGCTGCATCGACCTCGAGGGGCGCTGGGGGCGCGGTGGGATCGCACCTGACGTGAGGCTGATCGGGCACCCGTTGGAAGACGAGCTGGTCGACGTAGGCAGGCGCGCTCGAGCCGACGACGACGTCGAGGTGTCCCTCCTGGACCATCTCGACGATCAATCCTTCTCCGGCCGCACGGGGCAGGCTGCGGCCTTCGCAGAGCAAACCCAGCTCGACCTTCCCCGCATCGAGCCGCCAGATGCCTGCCGCAATCCTGAGCGCAACCAGATGAGCGGGAGCGAGGGGCGTGACCAGGGTGCGCAGCCGGCCCTCGTTGAGCTCGGCGATCCCTGCCTCCTGGGGCAGCAACCAACCGGGCACCACGATTCGATCCGCGCTGCGTTCGACGGACAGCACCCCGCCCTCGCGGCGAACCCACAGCTCACCCGCGAGCTCTCTGAAGAAAAGCGAGCGGTAGTGCATCAGCTGGTAGAGCTCAGTGAACTGAGGGTGGCCGAGGAACTCTTTGCCGCTCAAGAAGCAGGCCGCCCTTCCCCCTCCCGCTCCACACATGGCGAGGATGTCGGGCTTTCGACTCCAGACGTAGGCGCCATCGCCCAGCTCGTGGCCCGTCGACGTCGTCAGGCCAGGGGGTGGATGGGTCGCGATGTAGCGATCGTTGAGACCGAGCAGATCGAGGCTGGGCAGCCGGGAGAAGTACGGCAAGGCCCCCGCGGCGTCGACGGCAAGCAGTGGGCGGCGCTCGCCCCAGGCTTCGCGAAGAAAGGGCCCCAGCGAGGCTCCTTCGAATTCCCAGCGCTCCTCGACGCCGCGTTTGTTCTGCGGATCGAGATGCTGCGCCCGGCGGTACTCGACGGCCACCAGGCTCCAGACGATCAGCAGCGAGACGCGAGCGCCCCGACGCAGCCAGACCCGCTCGAAGCGAGTGCGCGCCCACCAGACCTGACCTCCCTCGGCGATCACCAGGCACAGCGGCGCGAGCCCCAGCAGCAGCTGGCGCCACGCGGGGAAAATGTCTCCACCGACGGTGACGAGGTAGCCCGTCCACAGGATCGAGGTCGTCACCGGAACGATCCACCGCCGTTCCCGCTTGACCTGAACGATCAAGGAAAGGCCCACGGCGACGATCAGCATCACTCCGAAGATGAGCCAGTGGCGAACGTGGCCAAGGCCCATGTCGAGGCGAACCTGGCTCAAGCCCACTTTCACCAGCGCCGTGTTGGGTACCCACGCCTCGTAGTAGAGCCGCCGGAAAGCCAGTTGGAAAAGCAAGGCGGTGAGCGGTGCCAGACCCCAGACGAAAGACCTGCGCAGCGACTCGCGCGAGCCAAAGCGAAGCACGTTGCCGATCAACAGCCCTCCGATCAGCACTGCGCCGTCTGCGCGAAGCAGAGCCAGCAAGACGAGCAACACGTTCAGCGCCCACCTCTCTCTTCGCGGCGTCTCGAACCCGGGCTGTTGACGCATCACCAGCCAGAGCGCAGCCACGAGCACTCCGGTCTGAAACCCGTGCTCCAGCCCCCCGATGGACCAGACCGCCAACGGACCCGAGAGCGCGAGCATCAGGGAGCCCGTGAGGACCCGCGGCGTCGAAAGTTCGGTGGGCCGCTCAGGACGAAGCGCGGTGAACACGATCGCCGCTGCGCCTCCGAGGATTCCCAGAGCGCGGGCCGCGACGATCAGATCCACCCGAAATGCCCCCAGCAGCGCGGTCAGCAGCACCCAGGCGAGATCCGTGTATCCCTCGACCCGCTCACCGTCGGTCCACGTCAGGCCGTGACCCGCGAGGAGCCGCTCCGCGTAGCGCAGGCTGATCAACGCGTCGTCGGACAGAAACGGCGCATAGGACCAGGCGTGCTCAGCCGCGAGGAGCAGAACCAACCCGAGAGCCAGGAACTCCACCACCCGCTTCAAGCAGTCTGTCTAGCTCAGGTCAGGTGAAGCGGTACTGCTTCACGACGAAGCGCCGCCCCACCATCGCGTAGAGCAACGCCACGACACCGGCCGCCGAAGTCGCTGGAGAATACAAGTCCGCGTGTGTACGTCGGCACGCGGCATGAGGCGACCATTCGCGATGTTGGTTATCGGCCTTCTCCTGGGGGCCGTACCGGCTGGAGCCAGCAATGGCGGCGACTCGTCGGTCGGTCGTTTCTGTCTCGAGCCCGGCGGGAGACGCATTTTCTACTTCCTCTCCGATGGGGGAGAAAGCGGCTGCTACGACACGCTCTACGCGCTTGACGTCCGCACCGGCCGCTCGACGGTGGCGGTGGTCATGGAGTGCGACTCCAAGGAAGGGTCGGAGCGGCAACAGAAGCTCGTCCGCGGATGCACGCCGCTGGTGTCCGTGTCGACGCTGGGCCTCGAGGCGACGATCGTGAGCCGCGGCGGTGCGCCGACCTTCATCAACCCGCCGGACGACCCGAACGAGTACCACTTCGTGGAGCGCTCGACGTACGCCCAGCGGCTCGAGCTGAGCCGCAATGGGGCGCCGGTCGGCGGACTCGACTTCGGCAGCTGCGTCTTCTCCTCTGGCCCGAAGTTGGCCTGGGTCACGCTGCTCGGGCTCCCGAAGAAGCCCTTTGGGCTGCTGAAGGTGACTCACCCGGGCGTCTGCTACGAGACGGGCTACTTGAAGGACGAGGTCGTCCTGCTGCCCTCGCTGTTCGGAGCGACGGGCGCGCAAGCGTCGCAGCCGGACACCGTGGCCGTCGCCCTGAAGCCCCCTGACGTCGGGTATCCGGAAATCTATCTGAAGGTGTCGAAGCAGCTCGAGCGCGCGAACAAGCACACGGCCGCGGAGCGGTACCGGCAGGAGGCCGATAAAAACCACCAACGGGCGCTCTCGCGGGCCCTCGAGTCCGGGGTGCTCGATGCGAACAGCGGCCGTTTCTACGCGCGGGGGACTTCCATCGAGCTGAAGCCCGGCGAGCAGGCGAAGATGAACGACTGCTTGACGACCGCGTGCGCGACCCGCCCGGTGGACGGCGCGCCGCTTCAAAGCGAATGGCTGGACGCGTTGGGCATGACGGCCACCATTCGGAGCACGGGCAAGCCGCAGGCAACCCAGCCCACCGGAAAACTGCATGACTTCAACGTGGGCTGCCCTCAGAAGCTGGTCCTCACCCGAAACGGGGCGCCGCTGGCGGTCCACGCCTTCACCAGCGACTGCCCGCTGATTGGGCCGGCTCGGCTGGTGGCGTGGCCGGTACCGCAGAGGAAGCTCACGGTGTTCATGCTCACGGAGACGCGCAACGGCCCGGGCGAGCTCTTCGCCGTCGCCACGCCCGGCGTGAAACCTTCGTCGCGCACGGTCCTCGCCGAGGCAGAGAGCTGGATCCCGCTGGACCTCCCGCCAGTCGACCTGAGCCGGTCGCTCAACGACGCCGGCATGGCGCTGTACCGGAAGGGGCGCTTCGACGACGCCGCCGCGCATTTCGCCAAGGCGTGGACGCGTTCGGCCAACCGGCAGCCGCGTCTCTTCATCGCGCTCTACAACCACGCCGCGACGCTCGGGCGCCTTGGCCGCGCAGACCAATCTCTGGGTGTGCTGCGTGAGTTGCTGTCCTTCTCGGACGAGAGGGAGCGCTTCATCAAGAAGGTGCGGTCCGACGACGACTTCGCGTCGCTGCGCTCAGACG
>JAYTAT010000492.1:0-3892 GCA_043737315.1 Archangium sp. | reverse complement strand
GGCCGGTGCTCATGTTGACGGCGCTGTGCTTCTTGGTCGCGCTGGGCAAACACTTCGCGCTCTCTGAGCTGCTCTTGCAGTTGCCCCCGTTTCGGCTCTTCCGCTATCCGGTGAAGTACGCGGTGGGTGGCTTGTTCGGCCTCTCGGTGCTCGCGGGTTTCGGCGCCCGGCGGCTGGTGGCGCTCTCGCGTCATGGCAGACCAGAAGCGGCGGTCGCGATGCTCGGCTTTGCGGTGGGGCTCGCCCTGAGTGCGCGCTGGTCGTGGGCGCGGGATGGATTTCGCGCGGGTGCTCCGTGGTTGGTGCTCGCGGCTGTTGCGATCTTCCTCGCGAGGAAACACCCCCGGCTGCTCGCGTTCGGGGTGGCAGCGGAGTTGATGTTCGTGCCCATCGAACGGTGGGATCGCCTTCCGGCCTCTGAGTTGATGCGTGCTTCGCGCCTTGCGCCGTTGTTGGCGGGGGCAGGGCGGCTCTCGATTCGCGTCGACCTGGATGACGTCGAGCACGAAGCCTGTGGTCCGTGGGACAGCGAAAAGGAACCCCTGCTCGAGGGTCGTGATCGACTCGCTGCGCTCCGTTTCGTCGAAGAAGACCTTCGCGCGGTGGGCGGCTACGGTTTTCGAGAACCATGGCGCCTGAAGGCGGCGTTCGCGCATGGCACCGGGGCGTTTCAAGTGGCGGGCGTCAATACGTTCGTGCGTGAGACCTGGGCGCCTGCGCCTCCTTCGGTGAAGTCCGTGACGCCCACGCCGATCGAAGACGTGTGGATCTGGAAGGCGCCGGCTGTGCTGCCGCGTGGATTCTTCGTGACGGGCGTGCGGGCGGGGACCGACGATGAAGGGTTCGCTGCGCTCGATTTTCCCGCGGGGTTGTCGCGGGAAGTCGTCGTCGATCGGGCGACTCCAGCGCCCGGGCGCCCTTGTGATTCCCCCGTGACGACGGAGGACTCGAGCGCGGTGAGTCTCGAGCAACGGCTGACCGCGTGCGCAGCCGGAGCGGTCGTGCTGGCAGACGCCTGGTACCCGGGGTGGGTCGTCGAGGTCGACGGTCAACCTGCCGAGGCGTTGCGGGCGTGGGGCTTCGTTCGTGCGGTGCAGGTCAGTGAGGGCCCGCACGCGATTCGGTGGAGCTATCGGCCCTGGTCATTCCGCATCGGCGCGGCGTTGTCGCTGCTCGCGCTTCTCGGGCTCATTGCGGCGGCGTTGCGAAAGGCCGGTACAGCCGGTTGATGGCCGGTCCCCGTAAGCCTCTCCCCGCGGGGCGAGGAAGACAGGTGATACGGTGCCGCCTCCCGTGGAAGGCAGACTCCTCCTCAAGAACTGCAGTCTCTTTCGTGCCGATGGTCGCGTGCGGTCCGGCATGTCGGTGCTCGTCGAAGGCCGGCTGATCACCGCGGTCGGGCCCGATGAGTCGACCCCGGTGCTGCCGGGCGATTGGGAAGTGAAGTGTGAGGGCCGGCTCGTGATGACCGGTCTCGTCGACTGCCACACCCGCCTCGTCGGTGGTCCGCTCACGCCGTGGGCAGGTGATTTGCTGTTGCGGCCTTTTCAGCAGCGCTTCGAGCAGGAGCATCGCCTCGAACGGGGCCTCACCGTCGGCGAGGTCGAGGCGCTCACCGCGTTCTCCATCGCGCAAAATCTGAAGCATGGCGTCTCGATGGTCGTCGAGCACCTGCACGCACCTGGCTGCGTCGAAGAGGCCATGCAGGCGCAGGCGCGTGTCGCCGAGCGGCTGGGCATTCGGCTGCTCAACTCGCACGCCTCCACCAGCCTCGTCGCCGAGTCGCCAGGGCCCGCCCAGGTCGAGGCCAACGCCCGCTACGCGAGCTCGCGAAAGCCAGAGAACCTGGCCCGCGGTGCCATCGGAATTCGCGCCTCGTTCTGTGCCGATGACGACCTGCTGCGACTTGCCGGGCGCGCGAAGGAAGAGCTTTCCATCGGCGCCCACTTCGGCCTCGCAGAGAACGACGACGACCTGGCGATCACCTGGTCGAAGACCAACTCTCGAATCGTCACCCGCTTCGAGCGCTTCGGCCTGCTGGGCGGCGGATCGGTCGGTGCCCACGCCCGCGCGATCGACAGGGCTGAAGCCGCGCGGCTGGCCAAGAGCAAAACCCTGGTCGCGTTCACGCCGCGTGCAGCGCAGACCGTCGAAGGTGGATCCGCGCTCGGCATGGAAGCCGTGCTGGTGAATCAGAACCTCGTCGGTCTCGGCTCGGGTGGCACCGGCTCGCTCTGGGAAGAACTCGCGGCGAGCTACACCGGCGTGATGGCCCTGGCTCGCGCCGGTCGCATGCTCGACCCCGACAACCTGATGGCCTCGTTCCTCGTCGGAGGCCCGGCTGAGCTGTGCACGATGATTTACGGCGCACCGAGCGGCAGCGTGGAGCCCGGCTCGCTGGCTGACCTCGTGGTCTACGACTTCGTGCCCGCGCGCGAGACCGGCAACTTCACGCCGCACCTGCTCATGCAGCTCAGCCAGATGACTGTCGGCTGGACCATCGTGGACGGCCGCGTGGTGGTGCGTGAAGGGCAGCTGCTCGGCGCCAACTTTCTCGAGCTGGCCCGTGATTCGGCCGCTGCGCTGGAGAGCGCGTGGAAGCGTGCTGGCGTGACGGGCGGGAGCGCGGCGCCGTCGTGAACGTCCTGGCAGACGCCCTGGCGCGCCGGCTCGAGTGGCTTCCCGAAGGCACGACCTGCTTCAGGTGGATCGATGGCGAGCTGCCGGGCGTGACGGTGGACAGGTTCGGTCCGGTCGCGGTGCTGAGCCTGTATCGCGATGCGCCCGATGAGCAGGCGATCGCCGAGGCGCTCGGGGGCACCGATGGTGTCGAGGCTGTCTATGTGAAGCGGCGTCCTCGCGAGGCTCGCAAGCAGGCGAATGAGGCGCCCGAGCTGCTCGCACCCCTGCTTCCGATCGTCGGAAAGGCGCTCGAGGCGCTCACGGCCAGCGAGCACGGTGCGCAGTTCGAGATTCGCCCGGGGAACGGGCTGTCGGTCGGGCTCTATCTGGATGCCCGTGATGCGCGGGCCTGGGTCAGGAAGAATGCGGGCGGGCGCACCGTGCTCAATACGTTCGCGTACACGTGCGGGTTCGGCGTCGCAGCGCGGCTCGGCGGTGCGAAACGTGCGGTGAATGTCGATGCGTCGAGGAAGGTGCTCGACTGGGGCGAGCGCAATCATTCGCTCAATTCAATGAGCGTCGATCGGTATGACTTCGTGTCGGGCGATACGTTCGATTGGCTCGCCAGGTTCGCAAAGAAGGGTGAGTCGTTCGAGCTCGTGATTCTGGATCCGCCGGGTTTTGCGACCACCAGGACGAGCCGGTTCACCGCCGCGCGCGACTATCACCTTCTGGTCGAGGCGGCTGCGAAGGTGACTGCGCCGGGCGGGGTGATCCTGGCGATGTGCAACGTGGAGCAGACGGCGCGCGCTTTTGAGGATCAGATCTCGCGCGGCTTGGTCGGCCGCAAGAGTCGCGAGGTTTCAAGATTTGGGGCTGGTTCCGACTTCGTTCAGGCTGAGCTTCGGTGTCACCTGGTGGAACTGATCTAGGCCCCCGCGCTGACCCTCTGCCCCCGAGGCGACAGGGGTTCGTGAAATTGAACGATGTTGATGACCCACGGTCCATCCGTGAGCTCTGGCTCCCACGAGAGGTCTTCGTTCGCGGCCGTCAAGCCGAGGAGCGCCAGCGCGGCTTCGTGCAGCGTCTCGACTCGAAGTTGTTCGGCCCTGAGCTTTCGCACCGCGCGGCGGCGACGGATGAAAGCCAGCACCACCAGGCCTGACGTTCCGATCCAGACCAGCGTGCCCCCCGAGAGCAACAACGGCCACCACGGGTAGCGCCGGGGCAGCTCGCGACGGAAGGCGTCTTCTTCCATCGAGAGCGGCAG
>JAYTAT010000491.1:0-3893 GCA_043737315.1 Archangium sp. | reverse complement strand
GCCTCGAGCACCCGAGCGCTGGGCGCCGGCAAGGAGGCCGCGGGTACGTTCGGCAGGCGCGTCATCAAGACCTCTGGAAGCGGCGCATCGGGCGGGTGCAGGTGTAACACTCCTGATCAAGGGCGGTGGCACCGAAACCAGACCGCTCAAACCGGGCTCGACTGGCGCAGCCGCGGGGAATAGAGCGGGGGCATGGTGCGCCGTCTGCGTCGCAGCGTCCTGGGACTCTTCGCCCTGCTGGGCGTGCTGCTGTTGACCGGTTTGGGCGTCGGCTGCGCGTTGTCAGCGCCCACGTGGAAGGGCGAGACCACCGAACACTTCGACGGGAAGAAGTTCGTCTCGCCCGGTGCGCCCGACCGGTACGGCGACCAGAGCGCCCTGAGTGCGTTCCTCAAGTGGCAGGCCGAGAGCGCACGCGGCCCGTGGAGCGAATACCGCGACGTCGCGTCGGGTGCGCCGCCTCCGCGGGAAGTGCCGATGGGCGGCATGCGCGTGACCTTCATCAACCACGCGACCACCCTGATTCAGCTCGATGGCATCAACGTGCTGACCGACCCTATCTACGCAGAGCGGGCGAGCCCCTATGACTTCGTGGGCCCCAGGCGCGTGCGGCCGCCGGGCATCAAGTTCAGCGACCTGCCGCGCATCGACGCAGTGGTGCTCTCGCACAACCACTACGATCACATGAACCTCGAGACGCTCAAGCGCATCGCAAACACCTGGCCGGGTGTGCGGTTCTACGCGGGCCTGGGCAACAAGGTGCTGCTCGAGCAGCAGGGCCTCACCAACGTGGTCGAGCTCGATTGGTGGAGCTCGCGAGATCAGGGCCCCATCACGATTCAGAGCGTGCCCAACCAGCACTTCTCCAATCGTGGGCTGTGCGACAGCGACGGCACGTTGTGGACAGCCTGGGTGCTCACCGGCAAAGCCGGCCACGCGTACTTCGGGGGCGACACGGGCTACGGGCCGCACTTCAAGCGGGTCAATGAGAAGCTGGGCACGATGCGCCTTGCCGTGTTGCCCATCGGCGCCTACCGGCCGGAGTGGTTCATGGGGCCGGTGCACATGTCGCCCAAAGAGGCGGTGCAGGCCGCGTTGGATCTGAAGGCGACGATGGCCGTGCCGATGCACTACGGCACCTTCGCGCTGGCCGACGATGGAGAAGCCGAACCGGTGGCCGAGTTGAATGCGGCGCTCGTGGTGCAGCCGGCGCCCTTCGTGGTGCTGGGTTTTGGTGAAGGCCGCGACGTGCCTGAGGTTCAGCCGTGACGTACCGGGTCTGGGTCGTGCTGTTCTTTCTGGCGGCCTGCTCCACGGCGCGTGAGGCGGGTATCGGCGTCACCGTCAGCATCGGGCCCGGCCTGATGTCGACACACGTGGTGGTCAGCGCGACCGGTGGTGGCCTCACCAGGAAGACACGCTGCATTCCCGTGGCGGGGCAGCGCTTCCTCGACGTGGGCGTGGCGCAAGGTGATCTGCCCGCGACCGTGACACTCGGCGCGGTGGGCTTCAGCGACCCCGATTGCCAGCGCCCGACCGACCCCGTCGAAGACGCGGTCACTCTCGAGCGCCGCTTTCGCAAGGGGCTCATCACCGACGCGCCGCTCGTGCTTCGGGTGGTGCGGCCCGCGATCGAGACCAACTGCGGCAACGGCCTGGATGACGACGGCGATGGCCAATTCGACTGCGCCGACGTCGACTGCACGGAGCGCGCGTGCACCGCGGGCAACGCCTGCGTCACCGGGCAGACCTGCACCAACGGCAGCTGTCAAAACGGTCAGCAGGTGGCGTGCAATTCGCCTCCGTCGGGCTGCTTCATGGCGGGCGGCTTGTGCGTGGTCGACGCGGGCTGCCGCTACCTCGCGATGCCCGGCAACTCGTGCGACGACGGGAGCGACTGCACCATGAGCGACCGCTGCGACGGCCTGGGCGCGTGTTTCGGCATGCCACGGCAGTGCACCGCACCTCCGGCGGGCCAGTGCTGGGTCGCAGCGGGTGTCTGCGCGGTGGATGCCGGGTGTACCTATCAACCGGCGGTGGGCTCGACCTGCAACGACCAGGAGAACTGCACCATCGATGATCGGTGCGACGGCGATGCGGGCTGTACCGGCACGCGCGTCGGCTGCGCACCGCGCGAGTGCGCCGCACCCTCTGGCACGTGCACCGCCGATGGTGGCTGCAACTACACGCCGCTCGACGCAGGCATCGCGTGTGCCGATGGTGGCGCGTGCAACGTGCAGGGCGCCTGCCTGCCGCCCTTCCCCTTCGTGCCCACCAACCTGGCCATCAACGACATCCCCACGCCGTCGCGCGGCAAGGTCACCTTCAACTGCGGCCCCACGGTGATCGATACGGGGGCCGCAGGGCCCCCTTCGGTCACAGGGTATTGCCCGGGCATGCCGATGTTCGGCTCGGCCAGCGTGACGCAGCCAGGCGGCATCGCCACGGTGGTGCTGGCGTTCGAAGACCTCGAGGTCGCGGGCACCAGCACGTTGACCATCATCGGCGCGAGGCCGGCGGTCATCGTCTCGATGAAAGACATCGTGGTGCTCGGAGCGATCCAGGTTGCAGCGGGTGCGCAGACTTGCGCCGCAGCGGGCGCGGGCGCCAATGGCAGCGGCAGTCTCTACAACTCGGGCGGTGGCGGTGGCGGTTTCGCCTCTGCAGGGGGCGCGGGTGGTTCGGTCACCCTGGGCGCTGCAGGGGGCGCGGCAGGTGCATTGAACGTCGGCACGGCGCTGCGGGGTGGTTGCCCGGGCGGACTGGGCGGCGGCAGCAGCGCGCGCACCTCGGCGGGTGGTGGCGCCCTTCAGCTCGTCGCCCGGCAGAACATCACCATCGCAGGCATCGTGAACGCGCCGGGCCGCGGTGGTGAAGGCGGCGACTTCGGCAACGGCGGCAATGGCGGCGGCAGCGGTGGCGACATTCTGCTCGAGGCGCAGCAGGTGATCGCCTCGGGTGGTGGGCTGACCTGCAACGGCGGCGGCGGTGGTGAAGCGGGTACGCAGAATGAGGGCCAGCCCGGGCAGCTCACGTCGACGGTGGCGCTGGGCGGTACCGACACCATCAATGGCGGTGCGGGGGGTACGGGCGCAGCGGGCACGACCGCGGCGACGGCCGGCGAAGGGTCGAGTGTGGTGTCGGGTGGTGGTGGCGGTGGTGGCGGCCTCGGGCGGATCCGCATCAACGTCACCAACGCCTGCAACATCGGCCCTCAGGTGGTGATCAGCCCTCCCGCCACCAGCAACCGCGCGGACGCAGGGTGCCCCTGAACGAGCTGCGAGTTCGGCTCGAGGGCCGCTTGGAGGCGCTCGATGTTCAGTCGCGGGTGTGAAACGTGGGCTGACGCGGTCGACCCGCAAGTCACCCGTCGGCACTTGCGCGACGGGGCTCGAGCTGGCGTCTTGACTGGAAGAGGCGGTCGCAGCGGCGCGTCGCTTGAACACGGAGCAGCCGGTCGCCCGGTGGTCGGCCGCGCGTGCGCAGCTGAGCCGATCCATCCCTGAGCACTTCGCTCGAACAGGCGGCGTTCGCCTCACCACGCTGGAAGC
Organism: Archangium sp.; assembly: GCA_043737315.1. Taxonomy (GTDB): domain Bacteria; phylum Myxococcota; class Myxococcia; order Myxococcales; family Myxococcaceae; genus Archangium_A. The sequence continues at coordinate 342 of JAYTAT010000491.1, read as the reverse complement.
TCACTCGAGGCCTGACTGCAGATCGTCGAGGCCCCTTTGGCGAGGCGTCAATGTTGGAAGAAGGGCGGCTCATCGTTTCCGCAGCGCGCCGGGTCGAGCGTGCGCGAGGTGTTGTGAAGGCGCGGGCGGGATCGAACTGTTGACGAAGAGTGCGTTCCGCCCAGCAGCGTGCCCGGCCGGTCATTCGTCGACCGCCTGGCCCCGCTTCGTCGCGTACGTAAGGCGCTGTGGTTCGCTGGCGCTGGTCTTCCCGGAGGCCACGCTTTCCCTCGAGCCGTCGCGTGCGCGTTTCTACTTCCCCAGGGTGAAGCGCAACGCGTCTTCGAGCATCGGGTGCAGGAA
>JAYTAT010000490.1:0-3896 GCA_043737315.1 Archangium sp. | reverse complement strand
CACTTTCGAAGCAAGACCTTCACTGCACACGGCGCTCGAGGCCGTGCATCACCAGCTGACCTGGCAACCTTCGGTGGGGCGAGAAGGAATCGAACCTTCAACCGCGAGATGACGAGTCTCGTGCTCTACCAGTGAGCTATCGCTCCGGCGTTTCAGGCCGGTGTTTCATCAGCCCCGCCGTTTTGAATCGCCTGCGTTGACGTGGAAGCATGAACGGTCTCCCGTACCAACCACGAACCGGCGCAGCGTCTGGCTGTGACGCCTCACCCGACGTGGGCTCCTTTTTCCACCTGACGGTGCTAGTTCGAAAGATGCGATGTCTGCGCCCCCGCCCTTTCAGTCGAAGCATCCACCGACCAGCTTCTACCGGTCGGTCATGCACGCGTGGAACGGGCTGATTCACACCGTGGTGCACCAGCGCAACATGCGCATGCACATGATCTCGGGCCTGCTGGTCGGGCTGGTGGGCAGCGGCATCCCCCTGGGCCTCGCCGAGAAGGTGACGCTCATTTTCTGCGTGCTGCTGGTGCTGTTCGCCGAGATGCTCAACTCGGCCCTCGAGCAGTTGGTCGATCTCGCCATTCAGCAGTTCGATGAGAAGGCGAAGCTCACCAAAGACATCGCCGCCGCCGCCGTGTTGGTGCTGGCCATCGGGACCGTGGTGCTCTTTGCCGCCGTGATGGTGCACAACGCCCAGACGATCTTCGCGAACCTCCCGGCCATTCAACGCCAGGTGATGTTCGGCGTGCCGCTCGTCTTCCTCGGGGGCGCTTTGATGCATGAACAGAACAAGCCCGTCTGGGTCGACGTGCTGCTCACGGCCTTTGCCCTGGGGCTTTGGGGGTTCATCACCACGTGGACGGAGAGCCAGGTCTTCTCGGCCATGACGCTCGGCCTGCTGGTGGTCTGTGCTAACGCGGCGTACGCCCGACAGAAGGCAAAAAAATAAGCCCGGCGGGTGGCCGGGCTTCCAACATCCGCAGCGACGCCAGGCCGCTGGTCTCTGCTCCCCCTTCGGGTCTCCGTCCCCGGCGCCGGGCCGGAAACTGGAGTGACCCGCTGGGGTTCGCACCCTATTTAGGCGTTGACCCGATTTTCCGGGTTCGTGCCTTCGACAGGCTTCACTTCTTTCAGGTCAGTGGTGACCAAGTCGATCAGCTCAGTCGCGATGTCCAGAATCTGATTCGGAGTGTAACCGCCAGCCCGAAGCTGCGCAAAGAACGTACGCGCCAGAATCTTGGTGCCCTTCTTGTCGGTGCTCATCTTGATCCTTCCAGTGGAGCCAACCAGCGGCTCAGCGATGGTTACGCACTCTACACCTGGCGTGCCATGCATCTGACGCATGCACTCATGAGTTAAAACGGGCGCTTGAGTTCGTTTTCAGGTGTCAGGTGCGAAGCGCTCTTCGCACTTAGCTGCCACCTGCCGCGAACGGGTCGAGGCACCGCAAGCCGTGGCCCCAACCGGGAAATCAGCCACTTGCCGAATCTACCGTGGGAACGGTAAGGCGCTGTCGTGCCGTCCTTCAGGGTCAACAACCTCGCGCTCTGGCTGGACGAGCCAGAATCGCTGCTGACCCGAAAAGCCGCCGAGAAGCTGGGCGTCACGCCGGCGGATCTGATGAACGTCAGGGTGGTTCGATCCGTGCTGGATGCGCGGAAGAAGAACAGCCCCCGCTACATCCACACCGTCGAGGTCGAGTTCGCCGAAGGCAAGCTGCCCAGGACGGTGCCGCCCGACGTGAGCGAAGTCGAGCCGCTGCCGCCCCCTTCCCTGCCGGTCAAACGTCAGCCCGCTCAAAAGCCGATCATCATCGGCATGGGGCCGGCCGGTCTGTTTTGCGCGCTCGAGTTGGCGCAACGCGGCGTGAAGTCGATCCTGCTCGATCGCGGTCGCGAGGTGATTCAGCGCCGCAAAGACGTGGCCAAGCTGATGCGCGACGGCTCGTTGATGACCGAGAGCAACATGAGCTTCGGCGAAGGCGGCGCGGGCGCGTACACCGACGGCAAGCTCAGCACGCGCATCAACCACCCGTCCGTGCGGAAGGTGATCGAGACCTTCGCGAAGTACGGCGCGCCCGATCGCATTCTGGTGCAGGGCAAGCCGCACATCGGCTCAGACCTGCTGCCCTTCGCCGTCGAGCGCATGCGCAAAGAGCTTCAAGAAATGGGCGTCGAGGTGCTCTTTGAGACGCGCGTCGCCGACATCTTGAGCCGCGATGGTCAGACCACCGGGGTCAAGCTGACCGACGGCTCTGAGCTGCACAGCGACCGGGTGGTGCTCCTGCCTGGCAACTCGGCGCGCGAGCTCTTCGAGCGGTTCGCCGCTGATGGCCGCATCTTCATCGAGCCCAAACCCTTTGCCCTCGGATTCCGCGCGGAACACCCCCAGTCGCTGATCAACGCGATTCAGTACGGGGAAAAGTTCGCGGACTCGAAGCTGCCCCCGGCTGACTACAAGCTCGCTGAGAACCTCTCGGTCGATGGCGACATGCGCGGCGTCTTCTCGTTCTGCATGTGCCCCGGCGGCATCGTGGTGCCCACACCGACCGAGCCAGGCATGCAGTGCACCAACGGCATGTCGAACTCGCACCGCAACTCGAAGTACGCGAACGCGGGCATCGTGGTCTCCGTCTCGGTGGAGGACTACGCGAAGTCGGGCTTCACGGGACCGCTGGCGGGCATCGAGTTCCAACGGCACTGGGAGCGCCAGGCCTACGAGCTGGGCGGCGGTAACTTCTACGCACCCGCTCAGTCGATCCCCGATTACCTCGCGGGCACCACCAAGAAGAAGCCCGAGGGCACCTCGTACCGCCCCGGCCTCGCGCACGTCGATCTGAACCGGCTCTTCCCCGAGTGGCTCACCACCTCGCTCAAGCAGGCGATCCGCGCGTTCGATCGCCGCATGAAGGGCTTCATCACGGAAGAGGGCCTGCTGCTGGGCATCGAGGCGCGCACCTCGACGCCGCTGCGCATCACTCGCAACGAGCAGCTGCAGTCGGTCTCGATGAAGGGCCTGTACCCGGGCGGTGAAGGCGCGGGCTACGCGGGCGGCATCGTCTCGTCGGGCATCGACGGCCTGCGCATCGCCGAGCAGATCTGCGCGGAGCTGTCGTGAAGTACCGGGTGCGCAACAAGGATGGAGAGCTCGAGTTCGATTCGCTCAAGCAGCTTCAGGAAGGCGTGCGCACCGGCTTCGTCGAGTTCAGCGACGACGCGTTGATGGAGGGCACCACGGATTGGCGGAAGGTCACCACGCTGGTGAAGGTCGAAGGCCCGAGGCTCGCGCCCGCGTGGCTTCGAAGAATCGACCTCTGGGTGGTAGGCGCCTGCTCGCTGGGCGTCTTTGCGCTCTACTCGCTGCTCACGGAGGGCTACGTGGCCGGCGGCATCGCCATCTTCATCATGGTCAATGTGATCGGCCGGGTCGTTCGGGAAGCCGCGAAGAGGCGCGGGCGCTGATCACCTCTTCGCAGCGCGTTTGTCGATCACCGTCTTCTTGATCGCGTCGAACACCTTGGGCACCGCCATGCCGTTGGCCTGGTTGATGATGAACACGGGGATCGAGCCGCCCGGCACGGTGTAGAGGTAATAGGTCGCGAAGGTTTTCTTGCCGTCTTCGCGGGGCTCGAGCAGCCAGTGGCCGGTGTTGGTGCGCACGCGCACGACGTCTTTCTTCTCGGGCATCAGGGTGTCCTGCTCCCTGGCTGCGGCGACCCAGGAGACCTTGTAGAAACCCTTGCCGTCCTTCCAGTCGGACTCGTCTTTGATCGAGATGATGTAGTCGCGTTCGGCGACCATGGGGGTGTTGAGCCGGCTGTAGAAGAGAATGTCTTTCCCGTCTTCGCTGCGGGTCAGCACCTTCACCTCAGCCGTGTACGGCATCTGCCTGGGGTA
>JAYTAT010000489.1:0-9556 GCA_043737315.1 Archangium sp. | reverse complement strand
AAGTGAAGGCGTTGTTGCGAAAGCTCGACGACGCTGACTTCTCCGTGCCCGCGCAGCGCCCGAAGGTCGTGGTGAGCGACGTGCCGCTGCTCGACCTGGGCTGACTTCGGGGCCGAAAACTTGCGGGGGCACTTCGGGCCGCTACGGTTCGCTGCAACCCTGTAGCAGCCCCATGCGCACGGAGAACCAGATGATGGAATCCCTCACCACCCAGGCCGCTGCCCAGCTCGTTCCCGCAAGCTACGCCGAGAAGGCCATGGCGTCGCTGATGCAGCTCCACTCAGAGCTGATGGATGAGAAGGAGCGAAGGGTCGAGCTCTTCCGCAAGTTGATGGACCGCGAGCAGTCGCTGGCGGAGCTGAAGATGTACGTGAAGATGCTCGAGCAGAAGCTGGTGGCCCCCGCCGCCGCGCCCCGGCCGATCGTGATGGCGCCCGTCGAGCCGCCTTTGCCGCAGCCGGCCCGTCAGACCCGCGCCGCGCCGGTACCCCCGCGCGTTTTGTCTGCGCCCCGTACGCGCATCGATGGCTGGAAGACCTGGTGATGAATCGGGCGTTGTTGGCGGTGGTGTTGATGAGCTTGCCGGCGTTCGGTGAGGGCATCGACGGGTTGGGCCGCATCTCGATTGGGGGCGGCTACCGCTGGGTGCCCAACTGGCACTTCATCTACAAGGCGAACCAGGCGGGCACGCCTTTCGTCGAAGGCCTCAACGGTGGCCCGCAAGCGACCGCGAGCTTCGGGCTGGGTGTCTCGAGCGTGATCGAGCTGTCGATCGATCTGCTGGGCAGCTTCGAGACCTTCAAGCTCGCGTTGATCGACGGCGGCACCGAGGAATACACCTCGGCGATGTACGGGGCGCAGTTGGGGGGGCGGCTGACGGGCACCGACGTGTTCTTCAAAGGCTTCTCGCCCTACCTGTCTCTTCAGGGGGGCCCGCTGCTCTCGAACATCAGCTCGCGCACGAACCCCAACTCAGAACGTGTCCTGCTCGCTCTCTCAGCTTCGGGTGGCGCTTCGTACCGATTCTCGCCCCGTTACGGGATCGCGCTCGACGCTCGTTACGTGCTGGCGCGCAGCGTGGTGCCGAACATTTCGGGCATCAACGTGGGCGGCGTGTTGTTCAGCGCGATGTTCGTCCTCTATTTTCCCTCTGCTGCGAAGCGTGATCTCGACGTGCCCGGGTTCTGATATCAGCAAGCGTCATGGCCGAAACCACTGCTGAGGCAACCAAGCTGCTCGAAGAGATCCGCCGCGAAGTCGTCGAGTCGCGGAACATGACCATCAAGACGGACAACGCGCTCAAGACGTTGCACGCCGAGCTCAAGCTCGTGTCCAGCCAGCAAGACGCGTTTCAGAGCCGCACCTGGTTCAGCACGGGCGCCGCCTACGTGGTGTTCGCCGCGTTGTGTGTGGCGGGTGTGGTGGTGATCTCGAACACGCGCGCTTCCGGTGCGAACGCCGAGCGCGAGCGTCTGGAAACGCAGGTGGGCGAGCTCACCTCGACCATCGACAAGCTGAAGGCCGGCGCGACGGGCCAGCTGGCCGCTGAGCAGTCGGCGCTGCAGGTGTACCGCCAGATGACCACGCTGCCCGGTGACGAGCGGCTCAAGGGCATCGATGCGCTGCAGAAGATCGATCAAACCAGGCTGACCGCTTTCGCCAAGCTCGTGCTGCAGGACCGCGCGGTGGCGCTGCGCAAAGAAGTCGGAGGCGCCGTGCTCGAGAAGGGCAAGACTGCCTTCCGCCGGCAAGATTGGCCCGAGACCATCTCGCAGCTGGGCCGGTTCCTCTCGATGGATCCCGTCGAGGAAGACGCGCTCGAGGCCTCGTTCTACCTGGGCAACGCGTACTTCCAGTCGCGCAAGTTCGAGGATGCGATCAAACACCTCACGCGCTTCTCCGACGGGGACAAGAAGGGCAAGCTGCGCGACTTCGCGATGCTCATGTTGATGCAGTGTTACGACATGACCGGCGCTAAGGAACAGGCCGTCGCGACCGCGAAGGAAGCGTTCAATTCGTATCCTTCGAGTGACTTCCGCAATCAGTTCATCGCGCGGCTGCAGCGCACCGTGCCTCAGCCAGCCGCTGCGCCCGCGCCTGCAGCAGCGCCCGCTCCCGTCGCACCGGGGCCCGGTCCCAGATGAGTGCCCCGGCCAACGACCCGCGTGATCCGAAGTATCGGCCGTATCGCGCGGTGTTGCTGGGCGTGTACCTGGTGGTCACCATCGGCTTCTCGGGTTTGATCATCTTCAGCGTCTATCGCTCGGTGTTGCGCATGACGCCCGAGCGGCCGCCGGTGGGTGAGACCCGGCCTGAAGCCGAGTGCCTCACCTTGGCGCGCACGCTGTTCGAAGAGCTTGAAGCGCAGCGCAAGGCGCAGGGCGATCTGCCTGACGTCACCAGATCAGATCAGCGCTTCCTGGTGTACCGGGTCGAGTGGCTCAAGCGAAAGCGCACCATGGAGGCGCAGTGTGGGCTCGAGAATCGGGAGCGCGTGAAGAAGGCGTTCGACGCGCTCGACAAGGTGCTCGACCTCTACACGACGGCCTCGACCCAGTTCAGCGGGTCGGTGGGGCCCAGCGTCGATGATTTCAAGAAGCAGCTCGAGCCCTGAGAAATGAAGTCCCCTCTCCGCGGGGGAAGAGGGCCAGACGAAAATCGCTCAGGGGCTCGACTTGTTGCTCTGCGGCCGAACCGCCGGCAACACGACCTCATACGTGCCGCGGTCATCCGCGATCGCCGTGCCCAGCAGGATCGAAGCCGGGCGCCCTTCGACGGTGGTCACCCGGAAAAATCGCAGCTGCGAGTACGGCACCGGCTGCCGAACCATGCCCGTCACGCTGCTTACTGAACCCGTCACCGTGCGGCCGAATGACAGCTCGACCGGTGTCAGCGTCTGCGTCGGGAGCTTGAGACCCGTCTTCTCATCGATGGCCGTCTTGATGGTGACCAGCCGGCTCGAAATGGGCAGCTTCCCCCCGGGCATGAACTCGAACCGCCAGAGGCCCGGATCGAGTGGCAGCTCGAAGCTGCCGTCGTCCGCGGTGGTGCTCTCGGCGGGCTCGATGGGCAGGGCCTTGAGGTCTTCCTTCGTGGTGCGCGTCTCGGCCTGGAGTGTGGCGCGCACGAAGACGCCCCTGGCTGCCTCGTTGCCACCCGGAAGGGTGACGGTGCCCTTGGCGACCAGCCGGTCATCGAGCTTGAAGCTCATGGGGGTCAGCTTGCCCATGGTCTGGGCGCTCCCCGCCGTTCTGCTCACCTTCACCGTGACCTGGCGCTGGCTGTAGGCCGCACGGCTGCCCTTGGGCGGCACCACGGTCAACTGGAAGCTGCCATCAGAGCGAGAGCCCAGCGAGCTGACCTTGAAACTGCCGGCAAGGTTGGTTTCGACGATCTTCGAGCGGAACATGCCGTCGCCCACCACGGTGCCCTCGAGCACCACCTGCGCACCGGCCACGGGGTTGCCCTGGCTGTCGAGGATGGTGCCTTCCGCTTCAGCGGCTTGACCGAAGTCGCCATATTCGAGCGAGACGGCGGTGGTGACCTGGGCCTCGAGCACGAAGCGTTTGGTGGGGATCGGAACGCCCGGCTCTCGCGGAGAAGCCACCAGCATCAATTGCGTACGGTTGCGGGCTTCGGGGCTGACGGTGATGGCGAACTCACCGGTGCCGCTCATGGGGAACCGCTGAGACAGCGGCTGACTGGTCTGCACGTCGAAGAGCTGCAGATCGACCCCGTCGGACACACTCAGCAGCACGGGCTCGGGGGGGATCAGCGTGTTGTCGACCCGCTTGATCAGCTGCCCGCTGATGGCGGGAGCACCATCGACGGCCGGGAACACGAACGTCAGGGCCGGGTATTCGCTGGGCACCTGCACCAGGTTCACCACGGGAGGCACGGTGCGATCGGCGGGCATCGCGGTGAGCGTGTAGCTGCCCGCACCGACCTTCATCTCGAACGAGCCGCGCTCTGGGCTGGCGAAACGCTCCTCGTAGATCCGCATCACGCCAGGCAGCAGCATGCTCTGGCCGACGGCGCGCACCACGACGGACTCGGTGTACGAAGTGCGATCGAGCGGGTTGCTGGAGGTCGAGCGTTCGCGCTGGAACTCGCCGCTGACCGAGAGCGGACCCTGCATGCGAAAATCGTAGACCGCGCCCAGAGTACCGGCCTCGAGCGGGAAGTCGCGGGCCAGCTGCCCGTTGAGCGCGCCGCCTTCGATCTCCACCACGATGTTCTTACCGGGGTCGCCGCAGCCTTCTGCAAAGCACAGCTGCCCCGAGTCGCACTGCTCGTTCGAGGTGCAGCTCTGTTCGGAAAGCAGCGTCGGGCCCGAGCAGGAAGCCAGGAGCGAAACCAACGTGGCGGCGAAGATCCTCAATTGCAGGGCTCCACATCGAGGGTCCAGGTGAAGCTGTCTGTGCTGCCTTCGTCGAGCAGGATGCCGCCGTCAGCAAGCTGAACCTGCGGGCCTGCCCGGGGAACCAGAGCGATCTTGCCGTCGATGACTTCTTGAAAATCGGTGTCGGCCACGAACACCGTGAGCGTTTCGGTGCCCGTCGCCAAGTTGGCCAGCGCGCTCTTGAACCCAAGAGAACTGGGGGGCGTGACGTTGCGATTGGCAGACGAGCCACCCGGCACCGGAGTCGGCGAGAACGGCTGACCGTTCGTCCCGCCGATGAACCACCGGCTGTAAACGGGGTCCCCCACGTCTTCGTCGGTGATGGTCAGCGCGAAGACCGGGTTCTGACTCGGGCAAAGGCTCGTGTTCCGGAAGGTCGTCCGCGGCTCCGCAGGAAGCTGCCTCACGATGCGCAAGATGCCGTTCCGTTTGGGAGGGAGCGAGGGGATCACTTCTTCATCCTGAGGAAACAGGCAGCCGACCATCGGCATGCACGCCAGAACGGTGAGCAACAACCCGGCCATGGCAGGCATGCCCCTCGCGCCCTGTAATGTCAGCCGTTTACTCATTGTCACGCCTCTTCGTACTCTGTCTCCGATGACATGGTTCCCTCTGCGCGTTCACCCTCCAATTTCTCGAGATGCCTGAAGATGGTGCGTGGATCGACCCCCAGATCCTTGGCGGTCTTGGTGCGGTTGCCGTTGTTCCGCTCCAGCACTTCATTGATGTACCGCTTCTGAAACTCTTCCTTGGCCTGCGCCAGCGCGAGGATGGGGGGCAGGTTTTCCGGGCGCAGGTCGAGGTCTTCGGGCCCCAGCAGCGGCTTTTCGCACAGCACGACCGCCTTCTTGATGCGGTTCTCCAACTCGCGAATGTTGCCCGGCCAGTTGTACTTCTTCATCGCCACGATGCTGGCGGGCGTGAAGCCGCGGGCCTTGCTGTCGAACTCCTTCGAGTAGCGATTCAAGAAGAACTTCGCGAGCACCGTGATGTCGTCGCCGCGATCGCGCAGGGGCGGCAGCTTGAGCGTCACCACGTTGATGCGAAAGTAGAGGTCTTCGCGAAACGCGCCTTTGCGCGTCTCTTCTTCGAGGTTCTTGTTGGTCGCCGCCACCACGCGGATGTCGACGGGCTCAGGCCGGTTGTCACCGACCTTGTAGACGACCTTTTCCTGCAGGGCGCGCAGCAGCTTGACCTGCAGCTGCAGCGGCATCTCGCCGATCTCGTCGAGGAACAGCGTGCCGCTGATGGCCGCCTGAAACTTGCCCATCTTGGTGGCGATCGCGCCGGTAAACGCGCCCTTCACGTGACCGAACAGCTCGCTCTCGAGCAGGTTCTCGGGAATCGCGCCGCAGTTGATCGAGATGAACGGCCCCTTGGTGCGTGGGCTGTGGCGGTGGAGCTCCTTGGCGATGAGCTCCTTGCCGGTGCCGGTCTCACCGATCACCAGCACCGAGATGTCGGTCGGCGCGATCTTGTCGATGCGCTTGTAGACGTCTTTCATGCCCTGGCAGGCGCCCACGATGTCGCCGTAGGTCTGCTCCTCGAGGCGGGTCTTGAGCGTGGTGTTCTCGAGCTTGAGCGTGTTGACCAGCAACGCGTTCTGCACCAGCAACGAGGCCTGGGCCGCGAAGATGGTCAGGGTGTCGAGCGCCTTCTGGTCGAAGCGGTTCACCAGACGATCGTTGCCCAGGTAGATGAGCCCGAACAATTCCCCCTTCATCATCAGCGGGGCGCACATCACCGACAGCAGCTTCAGATTCACCACGGACTCCGAGCTGTTGAACTCGGGGTCATCGAGAGCGTCGGCGATGATCAACGCTTTTTGCTGCGCAACCACCTTGTTCACGATGGAATCCGATACCCGCTCGAGCGCGTCTTCGATGGTCTCGCGCTGAACGTTGCGGGCGACCTTCACGCGCAGCTGGTTGCTCTCCATCAAGATGAGGAAGCCCTTGTCGGCACGCGCCACCTCGATGCACTCGTCCATGAGCGACTCGAGCAACCGATCGATGTCCGTGCTCGAGAGCAGGCGCTCAGAGAACGAAGTCAGCCGTCGCAGCGCCGAGAGCTCACGGCCGGGAACACCGGGCTGCTCCTGGGTCGAGGCGTCGGGATCTTTCGAGTCGTTGCGGGTGAAGCGGGTGGCGAGCGCAGGCTGGGCCATCGGCGCTTCGGCGGAAGAAAAGGTCAGCTCGGTGTCACCCACCCGCACCACGTCGTTGGTCTTCAGCTCGGCCTCGTCGGTCGACTTGCCGTTGACCTGAAACTTCGACTCGCCGCCGACCTTGTACGAAATGCCGTCGAACATGATCGCGAAGGCCGTCTCGGGCACGCGCGTGTCATCCAGCACGATGTCGTTGTCGACGCTCTTGCCGAGGCTGGTGATTCGCTTGAGGAGCGTCACGGATCGGGTCTTCCCGTCCGGCGTTTTGATGGTGAGGCTGGGCATCGTAGTGCTCCTGAATTCCTAGAAACCGATGGTGACCCCCGCGCCGAGACCGCCGGGCGTGGGGTAGATCTTGAAGTGAGCCGTGGGCTTCGGGGCCGGTACACGCGGCTCCCGGGTCTCGGTGGTGACGCTGGCCTGGTGGTGCCAGACGGCGTCGCCCACGCCGATGGCCCACAGCGCGTAGAAGGCGATACCGGTGCCGTACTTGAGGCCGGTCCATACCGAGGCTTCCGTGCGCCGGTCGGCGGGAATCTGCCGAACCCGAATGGTGAAGGGGGGCCCGAGCCGATCGGTCCAGGTGTACGGGGTCTCTACGAAGAGCGACTCGATCGCGAAGTACGAGACGATGCTCAACACCGCCATCAACGCTTCCGATGCGGCAAAGGCGGCGCCCCAGCCCGGGCGGTCTTGCTGAAACTGGCCGGCTCCGAAGGGGATGAAGTTCACCACCATCGAGCGCTTCTCGATGGTTCGCACCGTCATTTCATTGGTGAGGAACTCTGCCTTGCGACGGCGATCTTCCTGCTCCACCCTCAGCCGTTCGCGATCGGCTGCGGCGCGCTTGTCTTGATCGATGCGAAGGGCGATCTGCTGGCGCGCCAGGTTGAGCGCGTCTGCGTTTTCTTTTCGAACGCCTTCGAACACCTTGATCGCGGCGGGCGGCACCGCAAACGGGTCGAGGATGTAGTCGGGGTTGATGCGCAGCAGCTGGAGGAAGGCGCTCTGTGCGCCCTTCTGATCGTTCAAGTTGAACGCCGAGAGCGCGGCGATCTCGTGCAGCCGCACCCGCTGAGGATCGGAGAAATTCGCCAGCGCCAGTGACTCGTTCGCACGGCGGCCGGCGTCGAAGTACTTGCCGGTGTCGTAGAGCGACTGAATGATCTCCACCTCGCGCTCAGGGATCACCTGCGCGAGGGCGGGCAAGGCGAGCAAGAGCACGAGCAGCAGCCGCCTCATGGAACGGAGCCGCCAGCAGCCGAAGGCTGCGCGAGACAGACGGGAACGAAGCGGACGTCTGGCCGAGGCGAAGTGACCCAGATCATGGAACGGAGCCGCCAGCAGACGGACGTGAGCCGAGGCGCAGTCACCCCAGATCATGGCTCGATCACCAGTGGTTTGCCCGGTGCTGCGTACTTCACGCCTCTGCCCACGATCTCGCCGCCCACGCTGACCGTGTACTCGATTTTATGGCGCATCTCAGGGTTGCCGGAGGGCGGGGTGGATTGCCGGAAGGGCGTGACCTGCGACTCCTTCACCGTCTTCTCGATGGCGCCCACGCGCACCTTCGCGTCGTCGGGCCAGCCCTGGAACGAGACCAGCGAAGGTTTGAGCGGCGCCACCAGGGGGATCTCGTCGCCCTTCCTGATGTCGACTGTCACGCTGCGGCCCTGCGTCTCACAGAGATCGCAGGTCACCGTGAAGCGGTGCGGGCCAGGCGGCAGTTTGATCACGTGGCGGGCGAGCGCGTCGACGCTGCGCTGCCCATCGTCGACCTGCAGGTAACCGAAGGGCCGTACGATCAGCGCGACCTCCAGCAGCTCGGCCGTGGGCCGCGGAACGTACGTCTTCACCGGCATCGGCAACGACTTGACGGGCTCGACCGGCGCCTTCGGGTCGGTCTCGGGAGGCTGCACCTTCACGGGCTCGGGCAGCCGCGGCCACGCCACGCTGGCCAGGGTCACGTCGGTGGGGGCGAGCGCGAAGTGATGCACGAAGGGCGTGGGGCGCAGCGCGACGCGCACGCCCTGAATGCCGCTCATCGCCACGATGAAGGCCGCGCCGCCCATGAACGCGAGCCGCCGCATTCGTTTGACCCGGGCTTCACGCTGCTTGCGCGCACGCATCTGGCCGAGCAGCTCGTTCGCGCGCGAGTTCGACGGCTCGTGGGCCAACACCTGGTTGAGCGCCGACATCGCCTTGGCCGACTTCTTCTCGGCGATGAACTTCTCGGCCTGGGCCAGCAGCGCCGAGGTGATGCGGGGCGTGAGCTCTTTGCGATAACCGCGAGGCTCGAGGAAGAACTTCGTCAGCTCTTCATGAGGCCGGGTCAGGCCGACGGTGGCCAGATAGTCCGCCAGCGTGTCACGCAACTTCGCGGCGGTGGAAAAGCGGTTGGCGGGCTGGCGCTGCAAACAGTTGCCGATGATCTCTGCCAGCTCGTCAGAGACCGTGGGCACCACCTGCCGCGGGTCGTCGTACACGCAGTCGAGGATCCGCTTGAGCGTGGCGGTGGTGTTGGGAGCTGTGAACGGAAGCTTCCCCGTCGCGAACAGGTAGAGCATCGTGCCCAGCGAGAAGACGTCGGCTTCGGCGCCGGCTTCTTCACCTTCGATGATCTCGGGTGCCATGTGCGCGGGGCTGCCGACCAGCGCGCCGGTCATCGTCATCTTTTCATCGCGGTCGAGGATCTTCGCGATGCCGAAGTCCATCAGCTTGAGCAGGCCGTCTTCGCGCACCATCACGTTCTCGGGCTTGAGATCGCGATGCAGAATGCCCGCCTCATGCGCGTGCGCGAGCGCCGAAGCCAGCTCGTGCACCACCATCGCCGCGACCTCGGGCGGCTGGAGCGCCTCTTCCGTGATGAACTGCCGCAGGGTCTGCCCGCGGATGTACTCGGTGACCAGGAACGCGTCGGCCGCCGTTTCACCCGAGTAATCGAACACCTCGAGGATGTTCGGGTGGTGCAGCCGCGCGACCGCCTT
>JAYTAT010000488.1:0-3905 GCA_043737315.1 Archangium sp. | reverse complement strand
GCAACCCCACCGGCCATACCGAGCGCACACTCCACATCGCAGGGCCTCCCCGAAAGCGTCCACCGACAGCCGTACTGCGATTACTTCCGGGTGTTCTGCGCCTTGTGCGCCGCGCGCAGGGCGGTCTTCACGGAGGGCTTGATCACGACGAGACCATCATTCGAGCCGGCGACGCCACCCTTGACCAGGATGAGGTTCTTCTCGGGGTGCAGACCGACGACCTCGAGGTTCTGGGTGGTGACCTGCTCCACGCCGTAGTGACCCGGGAGCTTCTTGTTCGGGTACACGCGGCCCGGCGTCTTGCGCTGACCGATGGCGCCGGGGTGGCGGCGGTATTCGTGGGTACCGTGGGTCTGACCGAAGCCGCGAAAGTCCCAGCGCTTCATGACGCCCTGGAAGCCACGGCCCTTGGTGATGCCGGTCGCGTCGACCAGCTCGCCCAGCTTGAAGAACTCGTCGACCTTGACCTGCTCGCCGATCTTGAAGCCGTCCAGCTGTGACGCGTCGACGCGGAACTCACGAACGATGCGCTTGAGGTTCGCGCCGGCCTTCTTGAAGGAACCGACCTGCGCCTTGGTGAGGTGCTTTTCCTTGGCGTCCGTCATCCCGAGGACGACGGCGGTGTACTGGTCCTTCTCCATGGTGCGCTTGCCGACGACTTCAACCGAGGTGACGTCGATGACAGTCACGGGAATGGCGTTGCCTTCCGCGTTGAAGATCTGCGTCATGCCGGCCTTCTTGCCGATGAGACCCTTCATGTGAGGCTTCTTTCTCTCGGACATGGCGCGTCGGCCAGTGGTCCGGTGTGGCTTCCCAAAAGCGGAAAGGAGCGGCGCACCTAGCAGCCCCCTCCCCGCCACGCAACTACTCGCCGATGGTCTTGGTGGTGACCGACTTGTTGCCCGACTGGTCGATGGCCACGATCTCGACCTTGCGCTGGCCCTTCCGCACCGGCACCTCGGCCTTGTAGTGGCCTGAGCCGTCGACCGAGACCTCCACGCCGTCGATCAGCACCGCGCTGCCGGCCTCGACCTGGCCTTCGACGATCAGCCTGATCTGCGCCTGGAGCGCGGGCGCCGTGGTGTCGATGGTCACCGTCACCCGCGCGCTGGTCTCGTTGCCCGCCTTGTCCTTCGCGGTGGCCACCAGTTCCTGCTTGCCTTCGTTCAGGTCGAGCTTGAGCCGGTACACCGTGCCCTTGTAGAGCGGCGCGTTCTTGCCGCCGATGGTCACCTGGGCGACGTCTTTGTCGGGCACCTCGACGATGACGAACTGATCCTTCGTGTTGAGCACCTGCTCGGGCTGCGGGTGAATGAAGGTCACCGTGGGCGGCAGGTTGTCGAAGGCGCCGTACTCGTACGCGTGTTTGGCGCTGACGAACTTGAGGCCCGGCGCGGGAATGGTGGCGAGCGACTTCGGCAGGTCGCCCACGTCGCCCGGGTACATCACCGTGAAGACCGCCACCTTGCCCGTGTGGCTCTTGAGCTGAGCCGATCGCAGGTCGTTGGTCCTCGCGAACTGAGACTGAAGCTGCTGCACCTGCTCGGCGTCGATTTCTTTGACGGTCAGCTCGATCTCGGTGGTCTCGAAGCGTGGGGCGGGCTGCTGCATCGGGGCGGTGGTCGCACAGGCCGCGAGCAATAGAAGGGCGGGCAGGAAGAGGCGCATGCCCCCGTG
The DNA here is from genome assembly GCA_043737315.1 of Archangium sp. Taxonomy (GTDB): domain Bacteria; phylum Myxococcota; class Myxococcia; order Myxococcales; family Myxococcaceae; genus Archangium_A. The sequence continues at coordinate 2,228 of JAYTAT010000488.1, read as the reverse complement.
TACGCGAGAGCCCCCGCGTTCGGAGAGGATTTTCCCACAGGCCGCCGCACGACCGCAGATGCGCTATGAACCGCGCGTGGCCGTCGATCCTTCAGTGCTCTCACGCAACGTCCGCGGCCGGATCAAGATGAACTGCCGCATCGACGCCGCGCCTTCCGCCTCTGAGATTGAAAGCGATGGTTCGCGTTTCCTGGTCGCCTCGACCGACGACTTGTTGGGCCTGGGCAGTGACGCGCGGGTGAAGGAGGCGGGTCAAACCGCGCTGCGAAAGCGGGGCCTCGGCCGCACCGAAGGCACGCGCGCTCAGGCCGAGCTCGAAGCCCGCGCGCTCTCGCTCTTCGGTGCCCAGGCCGCGCTGGTGATCAGCCACGAAGAAGCCCTGCTCCCGCTGCTGCCGACCTGGCGCATGGCCACCGAAGCGCGGGGCCGCAGGTCGGTGCCCGAGTCGGCGCAGATCGTCACGCCCGAAGACGCAGAGGCCGCGCTGGGTCACCCGGGCATGCTGGGGCTCATTCTCGAGGCGGTGCATCCCCTCGAGGGCGATCTGGCGCTCACCCCGCGGTTTGCCGAAGTCTGTCAGCGGCGGCACGCGAACCTGGTGGTGATCGACGACGGGCTGGGTGTTCTGGGCCCCACGGGCGGTGGCGCGATCGAGCACCTCTCCTTGCAGGCGCAGGTGACCTTGCGAATCCTTCCGCTGGGGGGCGCGATCCCCGGCACCGGCGCGCTGGTTCTCGGTCACCCCGAGCTGCTCGAGACGTTGCGCGGTGCGCTCCCGACCCCGTCTGCCGTCTCTCTGGCCGCTTCGGCGCGCGCGCTCGACATCGCTGCCAGTGAAGGCGCGCGCAGGGCCCGGCTCTTCGACGTCGCGCAGAAGCTGCTGACCGCGCTCAAGGGCCGTGGCTTCGATACCGGCCCGTGTGTCACGCCGTGGATTCCCGTGTGGCTGGGTGACGAGGCGCTGTGTGAGAAGTGGCTCGCCGCGTTGGCCGACGCAGGCATCGCCTGCCGGGGTTGGCTTGCCGGACCGCGCTCGAGGTTGTTGCTCGCACCGCCGGCCACGCTGACCGATTCGCAGGTCGGGCAGATCATCGAAACCTTCGAGCGGCTCAGCCGAAAGCTGCAGGTGCCTGAAACGGGCGCGATCGGAAAAGAGATGCCGGTGCTGGCGAGGCCCGGCAGCTACGCGATGGGTGCGCCGTCGGCGTTGCACTGGACCACCGTCGAGCCGCGCGAGCAGCGGCCAGTCGAGCCCGAAGTGGTGCACACCACCCCGCCCTCCTCTTCAGAAAACCTCACGCTGCGCGAGCTCGTTTCCGACGCGGTGGAGACCGTCACCTGGAGAGCGACCAGCGTGGGTGGTGCGCAGCTCCGTCGAGGGGCTGAGGCGCTTCGCACGCTGATTGATCGCCGACGCCGATAGGCGCTGGCTATCACGTCAATTCAACCAAACGATTGGTGAGATTCGGTCACACCGATCAGGTTGCAGTCGTTGAATGTGAATTGTTCCTTCCCCCTGGAGAACCGATGCAGAAGAACTTGATGATGTCGTTGATGGTGCTGCTCCTGGCCCCTGCGCTCGCGAGCGCAGAAGCCGATGTCAGGCCCAACCAGTTCTGGTGGCCTGATCAGATCGACTTTTCACCGCTGCGTCGCAACGCGGCCGAGTCGAACCCCCTGGGCGGCGACTTCGACTACGCCAAAGAATTTGCGAGCCTCGATCTCAACGCGGTGAAGCAGGACATCACCAAGGTGCTCACCACCTCGCAGGAGTGGTGGCCCGCCGACTACGGCAACTACGGCCCGTTCTTCATCCGCATGGCGTGGCACAGCGCGGGCACGTACCGCATGGGCGATGGCCGCGGCGGCGCGGGTGGAGCGCAGCAGCGCTTCGAGCCCCTCAACAGCTGGCCTGACAACGCCAACCTCGACAAGGCGCGGCGCCTGCTGTGGCCGGTCAAGCAGAAGTACGGGCGAAAGCTTTCGTGGGCCGACCTGATGGTGCTGACCGGCAACGTCTCGCTGACCGCCATGGGTTTTCAGACCTTCGGTTTCGGCGGCGGCCGCAAGGACGACTGGGAGCCTGAGCTGATGAATTGGGGCCCCGAGAAGAAGATGCTCGCCGACGAGCGCTACACCGGCGATCGCAAGCTGCAGAAGCCGCTGGCCGCCGTGCAGATGGGGCTCATCTACGTGAACCCCGAAGGGCCCAACGGCAACCCCGACCC
>JAYTAT010000487.1:0-1455 GCA_043737315.1 Archangium sp. | reverse complement strand
GCTGCGCGTCGGAGCACACACCACCAACGACCTCGTGCTGGTGGAAGACCGCACCGCCAGCCGGCACCACTTCGAGATCCAGTACACCGAGCGCGGCTACCTGGTCATCGACCTGAACTCGACCAACGGCACCTGGCTCGACGGCCGCCGCATCGAGCGTGCGTACCTCTCGCAGGGCAGCCAGGTTCGGGCAGGGCAGACCACGCTGTCGTTCGCGCCCATCGATGAAGAGGTGACGGTCGAGCCCGATCGTGACGGCGAGCTGTGCGGGATGATGGGCCAGTCGGTGAAGATGCGGCAGATCTTCGGGCTCATCAAGAAGATCGCCCCGATGGACGTGTCGGTGATCATCCAGGGTGAGACGGGCACGGGCAAAGAGCTCGTCGCGCGCGCGATTCACGAGCTCTCTGGGCGCAAGCGCGGGCCGATGGTCGTGCTCGACTGCGGCGCGATTCCCCCGAACCTCATCGAGAGTGAATTGTTCGGTCACGAGAAGGGCTCGTTCACGGGGGCGATCGCTTCACGCCCCGGCGCCTTCGAGCGCGCCAACGGCGGCACCATCTTCCTCGATGAACTCGGAGAGCTGCGCACCGACCTGCAGCCCAAGTTGCTGCGCGTGCTCGAGAACCGCGAAGTGCGGCGCGTCGGCGGCAACGAGGTGCAGGAGATCGACGTTCGTGTCATCGCCGCCACCAATCGTGATCTCGTCAAAGAGATCCAGACCGGCAACTTTCGCGAAGACCTCTACTTCCGGCTCTCGGTCATCAACATTCAGCTGCCGCCGCTTCGTCAGCGCCGCGAAGACATTCCGCACATCATCAAGAAAGAACTCGGCGATGCCGAGATCGTCGCGCGTCACGGGAAGAAGATCGTCTCGGCGCCCGCGATGAGCGTGCTGATGCAGTACTCCTGGCCCGGCAACATTCGCGAGCTGATGAACGTGATCAGCCACGTGCTCACCTTCAGCGAAGGCGAGATGATCGACCTGCAGCACCTGCCGGCGCGCGTGCAGGGTCAGCATCAGGAACAGCCGCTGCCGTTCAACGAGCACCTGAGCTTCAAGGACGCCAAGGAGCAGCTGCTCGAGAACTTCGAGCGCGAGTACATCGGTCAGGTGCTCAAGCGGTGTGATGGCAACATCAGCCGCGCGGCGCGTGAGTCGGGGCTGCATCGCAAGTCGATCGAGCGGTTGGTGAAGAAGTACTCGCTCGACGCGAAGTCGATGAAGCCCAGGTAGATCCGGCGCCTCTCCTACTTCCCCGGACAGCCCTGCTTGCACTGCGCGTTCTGCGCCTCGCACTGCTTGAGGCACTGCTGCAGGTACTCGCCCTTCTCTTTCTTCTGCGCGTCCTTCGGGTCGCCCATGCACGCCTTCATGCACTCCGACGACGAGAGGTTGCACTTGCTGTGACACGGCGACTGCTGCGCGAACGCGAACGTCGCCGACACCACCAG
>JAYTAT010000486.1:0-9595 GCA_043737315.1 Archangium sp. | reverse complement strand
GGCCATGGTCGAAGACCGCGCCGGGGTCGGCCACGTGGTGCGCCGCAATACCCGCGTCGGAAAGCAGGGCGGAAAAGTGACACAGATTCTCCGCGACTGCATTGTGGTGACCTCGTTCATCACGGGCGGGCCAGACGGCAAGCCGCAAGCGAACAAGCAGAACATGTGCGTCAAGACAGACTCGCGGAGCGTCGAGCCACTCGATCTGCTCAAGGGCAAGGAATTCACTCAATGAGCACCGAGAGCCGCAGCGGAATCAGCCAGGAGAAGATCATCATGAAAAGTGCCCTGTTGTTCGCGGGTCTCTTCGCATCGTCGGCCTTCGCCGCGTCGGGCAATGCCCTCACGGGTGTGTCGGTCGCGCCGTCGCCGAACGGTGTCGAGGTCACGGTGCGCTGCAGTCAGCCCCCCGTCTTCAACGTGTTCAGGCTCAAAGATCCCGACCGACTGGTGGTCGACGTCTCTGGCGCTTCGATCGACGCCATCAAGGGTCACCACGAAGGGTCGGGCCCGGTCACCGGTATCGTCGCCTCGCAATTTTCTGACGCGAAGGCCGAGGTCGGCCGCTTGCTCCTGGGGCTGTCGAACGCGCGCCGCTACGACGTGAAGGCCGTCGACAACGCGCTCATCATCGTCATCGAAGGCGAGCCGCGAGAAGAGTCGCCGGTGGCCGCCGTCGCGCCGCAGCCCGGGGCTCAGCCCGTCAAACCCGCCGCCGCGAGCGCGATTGCGGGCGAGACCATCATCGCCTCGCGCGTCGACGAGAAGCCCGTGAAGAAGCCGGCCACTCGTCTCAAAGGCATCACGGCCTCTTCAGAGGGTCTCAAGCTGGTCACTGACGGTGAGGTGGCAAAGTTCGAGGTGATCGAACTCGCCGACCCCGCGCGCCTGGCCATCGACCTGTTCGGCCTCAAGGGTTCGCCCCGCGCTCCGCGCACCGGCCTTGCCAACGTGCGCGACGTGCGCGTCGGCGCTCATGACGAAAAGGTGCGCGTGGTGATCGAGTTCGCGCAGCGCCCCACCTTCGACGTTCGCCGCCGCGCCGATGGGGTGGCGATCGGCATCAAGGGTGTCTCGAAAGAGGTGGCCGAGACCGCTGCAGCGCCTGTCGATGACGCTGCGGCCGAGATCGACGGCGCCCCGGTCGCGCTGGAGAATTCGGTGAGCGTGGCCCCCCCCGAAGCGCGGGTGGAAATCATCGACGTCAGCTTCAAGGAGTCGTCGAACGGTGGCGTGGTGCAACTCAAGCTCAAGGGCAACCCGAAGTGGACGGTCGATCGCCCCGACGGCAAGAGCGCCGTGCTCAACCTCGAAGGTGCCCACATCGCCCGCCAGCTCGAGCGCAGCCTCGACACCAGCGCGCTGGAGACGCCGGTCAAGATGGTCAGCATCTTCGCAGTGCCTGGGTCGAGCAGCCGCGTTCGTGTGGTCGTGGCCGGTGGCCAGGCCCTCGACCAGCTCGTCAACGAGCGGCCGGGCGTGATGCAGTGGCGCTTCAGCACCAAGGGTGGCTCGGAGCAGATCGTCTCGCAGGATCGGTCGGCCGGCTTTTCGACCGAGGCCAACGAGGTGACGGAAGAGGGCGCTCCTCAGCAGCGCCGCAGCTACGTGGGCAAGCGGGTGTCGTTCGAGTTCAAGGACATCGACATTCACAACCTGCTGCGCATCATCGCGGAGGTCTCGAAGAAGAACATCGTGGTGGCCGATGACGTGGGCGGCAAGATCACCGTGCGCCTGCGCAACGTGCCGTGGGATCAGGCGCTCGACCTGGTGCTGCGCTCCAAGAGCCTGGGTAAGGAAGAGTTCGGCAACATCATTCGCGTTGCGCCGCTCGCGACTCTCGAGACCGAGGCCAAGGCGCGCGCCGAACGCCGCAAGAATCTGATGGAATCGACGCCCCTGTCGGTGAGCCTGATCTCGGTGAACTACGCCACGGCCGCCGACATGTCGCAACGCGTGAAGGAAGTCCTCTCGGCCCGCGGAAACGTCGCCGTCGACACCCGCACCAACACCCTCATCGTGCGCGACCTGCCTGAGAACATGGGCAAGGTGCGCTCGCTGGTGGCGAGCCTCGACCTGCAGACGCCGCAGGTGCTCATCGAGAGCCGCATCGTGGAAGCAAGCACCACGTTCCGTCGTGAAGTCGGCATTCAGTGGGGTGGTCAGGGGCTCATGTCGGGCGTCAACGGCAACCCCACCGGCCTCGTCTTCCCCAGCTCGGTTGCGGTGACGGGTGCTGCGGTCGAAGGTGGCAGCCTCGGTAACCCGGCCATCTCGAACTACGCGGTCAGCTTGCCCGTCGGCGCAGGCGCCGGCTCAGGCGGTGCGCTCGGCCTGGCGTTCGGCTCGGCAGGTGGCGCGGTGGCCTTGAACCTCCGTCTCTCGGCGCTCGAGGCACAAGGCGCCGTGAAGACCATCTCGGCTCCGAAGGTGACCACCCTCGACAACGCCACGGCCCGCATCAGCCAGGGCGTCTCGATTCCCTTCAGCCAGGTCTCGGCGGCAGGCGCCAACACCCAGTTCTTCGAAGCGCGCCTCTCGCTCGAGGTCACCCCTCACATCACCCAGGACGCCAGCGTTCTGATGAACATCCGCGCAGAGAACAACCAGCCTGACCCCGCTGTTCGAGGCTCGAACGGCCAGCCTGGCATCGCGCGAAAAGAGGCGCAGACCAACGTGCTCGTGAAAGACGGCGAGACCACGGTCATCGGCGGCATCTACGTGCGTGGTGGATCCAACGCACAATCGGGGCTGCCTATCCTCAGCAAGATCCCCGTACTGGGCTTCTTCTTCCGTAACTCGTCGGAACTCGAGACCAAGAACGAGCTGCTGATCTTCGTTACTCCGCGCATCTTGAACCGCAGCGCGGTCGCACAGAACCCGTGAGGACCACCATGAAATTCAAGTCACTCATCATCGGCGCGCTGTTGGCGTGCACTTCGTGCTCGAACTCGAGCTCTCCAGTCCGCATCGAGAAAATATTTCCTCTGGAACCATTCTGCGACATCTCGAAATCTGAGGGTGTCTTCTCGTCTCAGGGCTATCTCGACGTCGCCGCAAACGGGGCTCAGTTCTTTGTCGGAATCCAAGTGACCGGGGCCGAAAAGATCCGGCAGGATGAAGTCATGGTGAGCGGCCGGGTTCTTGAGCTGCCAGACCGGAACAGGCCGGTGATCCTGCAGCAGGTCATCACCTACCGGTTGAGCAAGCGGGTGGGGGCGGCGCCCAAGCCGTACATCAGCAATCGATCGGCCAACTTCAATGGCGACGGCGTCGTCATCATGCCTCTCCAGCTGATCAGCCCCGACCTCGGCGAGCAGCTCTTCGACGGCTTGACCGCTTTTGACAACCTGGAAGACTTCGTCGACGTTCAGGTCGACGTGGAGTTGAAGGGTGAGTTCAACGCGTCGAAAGCCCCCTTCACGACGGGCGTCTTCACCTACCCCATTCGTGCCTTCCGCTCGAACCCGACGACCCCGTGCCCCAATGGCTATGTGAAGTTTGCGACTGACACGGGTTCGGGGGTCATCGATCTCTGCTCGTACGTGGGCCAGCGCCACGGCCAGTCAGTGTTGCCGCCGCCTCCGACCAAGTGCTGCACGGCTACCGGCCCGGCCGGCGGGGCGGGGTGCTGACGGATGGGTTTCCGTGAACACCTCGAAGCGGTCGTCTCGTCGGTCAGTGGTTCGGTGGCCTGCAGCCTCGTGGGCTTTGATGGCATCGCCGTCGACACGCACCAACCCGAAGCGAGGGCAGCCGACGCGGCCGCCATCGAGTTGAGTGCTGCGCTGACCGAGTACGGCAACCTGCTCAGTCAGCTCAAGAGCACGGCGCTGACCCTGAAGACGGGGGTGATCGGCGAGATGTCGATCAACACCGAGAAGATCATCACCATCATGCGCATGGTCAATCAGGAGTACTACGTGGTGCTGGCCCTGATGCCCGAGGGCAACTACGGCAAGGGCCGCTACGCGTTGCGCATCGCCGCGCCGAAGCTCGCCAAAGAACTGCTCTAAAGCCCCGATCCGAGACGATTCATGACGCGCTGTGCCTCGAACAGGCATGGCGCGTTCTTCGTTTGGAACCTCGTGTTGTTCTTGCGAGGCGCGTGGGGGCGGGGGTATGGACGCCCGCGTTCATTTTTTTCCTACCTGAGGAAACACCATGGCTGGCGTCATCGACACGTCCGAGTTCCGCAAGGGCATGAAGATCGAGATCGACGGAGAACCCTTCGAGATCCTCGACTTTCAGCACGTGAAGCCGGGTAAGGGCTCTGCGTTCACCCGCACCACCATTCGCAGCGTCTTGAGCGGCCGCAACCTGCAGCCCACCTTCAAGAGCGGCGACAAGGTGGGGCGCCCCGACATCGAAGAGAAAGACATGACCTTTCTCTACGCCCAGGGCGACGAGTACCACTTCATGGATCAGCGCTCGTTCGAGCAGACGTACCTGAACGCGAAGACGCTCGGCGAGTCGAAGAACTTCCTCAAAGAGAACATCAACGCATCCGTGCTCTTCTACAATGGCAAGGCGATCGGTGTGACGCTGCCCAACTCGGTCGACCTGAAGGTCGTCAAGTGTGACCCGGGTGTGCGCGGCGACACGGTTTCGGGCGCCCAGAAGCCTGCGATTCTCGAGACGGGTTACCAGATCAACGTGCCGCTCTTCGTGAACGAAGGCGACGTGCTGAAGATCGACACGCGGTCGGGTGACTACCTCACCCGCTCCTCGACAGCCTGAAGTTCCCTCACCACTCCCTCCCCAGGAAAACAAAAAAGACCATGGCGACGAAGGTCAAGTCGAAGGACCCCCTTCAGGTGGGCGGCACGACGTCACTCGACGTCGAAGCCCTGCGGCAGATCGTGGAGATCCTCGAGGCCAGCGAGATCTCGCGCCTCGATTGGACCAACGGCGACGAGCGGCTGACGATTCGCCGCGGCCCGCCGGACACCCAGGTCGTGCAGCACATGGGCGCGCCGATGCCGGTGAGCTCCGGTGTGACGGTGATGCCCTCGCACGCGTCGGCATCGCATGGTCCGCCGCCTTCGCAGCCCCGGCCCTCAGCGCCCACGCGCGGTTCAGACAGCCCGGCCATCGAGAAGAAGGGGTACGTGATCACCTCGCCCTTCGTGGGCACCTTCTACCGCTCGCCTGCGCCTGATCAGCCGGCCTACGCCGAGGTGGGCACCGCCGTGAAGAAGGGCCAGGTGCTCTGCATCATCGAGGCGATGAAGCTGATGAACGAGATCGAGTCGGAGGTGGCCGGTAAGGTCGCCGAAGTGCTCGCGCAGAACGGTCAGCCCGTCGAGTTCGGTCAGCCGCTCTACCGCATCGAGCCGGCTTGACCGCATCGTCCGCCTTCGCCCACCACCGGGAGCCAACGTGTTCAAGAAGGTCCTGATCGCGAACCGTGGAGAGATCGCGCTGCGCGTGATCCGCGCTTGCAAAGAGCTGGGCATCGCCACCGTGGCGGTGCACTCGACGGCCGACGCCAACGCGCTTCACGTTCGGTTCGCTGACGAGTCGGTGTGCATCGGGCCTCCGCCGTCGAAAGAGAGCTACCTCAACGTGCCGGCGCTGCTGTCGGCCGCAGAGATCACCCGGGCTGACGCGATTCACCCCGGCTACGGCTTTCTTTCGGAGAACGCCGAGTTCGCCGACGTCTGCCGCAAGTGCCAGATCACCTTCATCGGCCCCAAGCCCGAGCACATCAGGCTGATGGGCAACAAGGTGCGTGCGCGCGACGCCGCCAAGGCCGCGGGTCTGCCGCTGCTGCCGGGATCACCCGGCGTGCTCAAGAGCTCCGAAGAAGCAGAGCAGATGGCCAAAGAGATCGGCTACCCGGTCATTCTCAAGGCCGCCGCCGGTGGTGGTGGCCGCGGCATGAAGATCGTCCGTGAGCCGCGCGCGATCGCCCAGGCCTTCGCGACCGCCTCGGCTGAAGCAGTCAACGCCTTCAGCAACGGCGACATGTACCTCGAGCGCTACGTCGAGAAGCCGCGCCACATCGAGATTCAGATCGTCGGCGACGTCTTTGGCAACGTGGTGCACCTGTTCGAGCGCGAGTGCTCGGTGCAGCGCCGCCACCAGAAGCTCATCGAAGAGAGCCCCTCGATGGCCGTCAGCCCGGCGCTCCGAGAAGAGATGGGAAGGGTGTCCGTCGACGCCATGAAGGCCATCGGGTACTCGAACCTCGGCACCATCGAGTACCTGATGGATGAAAAGGGTCGTTTCTACTTCATGGAAATGAACACCCGCGTGCAGGTCGAGCACCCGGTCACGGAGCAGGTGACGGGCATCGACCTCGTCCGCACCCAGCTGTTGCTGGCCGCAGGTGAGAAGCTCTGGTTCAAACAAGAAGATGTGCAGCTCAAGGGTTCGGCGATCGAGTGCCGCGTCAACGCGGAAGACCCGGTCACCTTCGCGCCCTGGCCGGGTAAGATCACCGCCTACAACCCGCCAGGCGGGCTGGGAGTGCGAGTCGATTCAGCGGCTTACGAAAACTACACCATCCCCCCTCACTACGACTCGTTGGTGGCCAAGCTGATCGTCACTGCCGACACCCGTGAGTTGGCGATCAAGCGCATGCAGCGGGCGCTGGGGGAATACGTGATTCAGGGCATCCGCACGAACATCCCCTTCCACCGCGCGGCGCTCCAGGAAGAGAGTTTTATCCGGGGCGAGTACGACACCCGCTTCGTGGAACGCATGCACGCATCAGAGACCGGAACGCAACGGCTGCGAAAAGCCGTCGAAGAGACTCCCTGAACGGCAAGCACGCTTCTTGGACCATGTGGTTTCGTCTGGTAGCGTCATCGCTCGTGTCGCGGCTCTTCCTTCGTCAAAACTTCAGTCGTTCCTGATCCTTGGACAAGAACAAGATCATCGAAGGTGCCGCCAAGCTCGTCGCCAAGGGGGCGTACGATAAGGCGATCAAGGAGTACCAGAAGGTCCTCGATGCGGACCCGAAGGACGTCCGGATTCTCCAGAAGATGGGAGAGCTGTATCAGAAGAAGAACGAGAACTCGCAAGCGGCCCAGTACTTCACGCGCGTCGCCGAGAGCTACACCAACGACGGTTTCTTTCTCAAAGCCGTCGCGCTCTACAAGCAGGTGCTCAAGCTCGACCCCGCCTTGATGGAGGTGAACATCAAGCTGGCCGAGCTGCATCAGCAGCTGCAGTTGATGGGCGAGTCGATGGCGTATTTTCAGATCGTCGCCACGCACTACGACAAGCAGGGCGACACGCGGCGCAGCCTCGAGGTGCTGCGCAAGATGGTCGACCTCGATCCCGACAACGTCGCCTCGCGGGTGAAGCTGGCCGATCTCTACGTGCGCGAGGGCTTGAGCGCCGAAGCCGCCGGCGAGTTCACCAAGGCCGCCGAGCACCTCAAGCGCAACAGCCGCACCGACGATTACCTGCGCGTGGCCGAGCGGCTCTCGGCGCTGCAGCCCGACAACCTGCGTCTGGCCAAGGAGCTGGCCGAGGCGTACCTCCAGAAGAACGATCAGAAGCGCGCACTGGCCAAGCTGCAGATCTGCTTCAAGGCCGACAACCGCGACATCGACACGCTGCGCCTGCTCGCCGTGGCGTTCCAGGGCCTGGGCCAGATGTCGAAGACCATCTCGGTCTTCAAAGAGCTCGCGCGCGCCTACGAAGACAAGAACATGCAGGGCGAGGCTGAGCAGGTCTGGGCCCAGGTCGGCCAACTCGACCCGGCAGATCCCGACGTGCAAGCGCGCAACGTCGGCCCCGCTGGCGCAGCGCCCGCCCTCGAGGCGCCGCAGCCCTCGGCCCGTTCGGCCCCGGTGGGCGCCACGGCCGCGATGCCCGCCTACGCGCCCTCGACCGCGGTGCCGCAGACCCATCAGCCCGCGCAGACCACGCTCGCTTCGGCGGTGAGCAGCAAGCCGAAGCCGCCGGGCGCGGACAACCTCGGCAAGCTGCTCACGGAGACCGATGTCTACGTGAAGTACGGCCTGCACGACAAAGCGCTTGAGCACCTGCGCAAGGTCTTCGCGATCGACCCCGAGAACATCGACGCGCACGAGAAGGCCTACGCGATCTACGTCGCGTCGAACAATCACGCGCAGTCCTTCGAGCAGCTGCTCAATGTACTGCGCCTGCACACGCGCTCGGGTGATGCGCAGCGCGCGCAGCCGTACCTGGCCAGCATTCTTCAGCAGCAGCCCGGTCACCCCGAAGTGCCGGTGTTCCTCTCGGCGCTGCGCATGGCCAACGGCGGGGCGACGGCCGCCGGCTCGCAGCTTCAAGAAGAATCTGACGCGGAAGACGCCATTCTCGTCGACTCGAGCGACGATGAGGTGATCGTCGCCGATGAGCCCGAAGACGTGATCTCGGGTGAGGTGGCCAGCGAAGATTTCGTCGATGCCTCAGAGGTGATGAGCGACGAGGTGCTCTTGAGCGCCGCTGATGCCGAGGCCGCCGGAGAGGTAGAGGTCGATCCCCCGCCGGTGCCCGATCTCTACGAGCCCGAGCCGGATCAGCAGGTGATCTCGGACTTCGAGGCCGAAGCGCCGGTCAGCTACGACGCCGCGTCGTACGATCAGCCCGATGGCGAGCCCACCACCGGCGAGTTCTCGCTGGTCGACGAGCCGGCCGTGTCCGAAGACGAGGCGACCGGCAACGTGGGGATGTCGGTGGCCACCGAGCCTGCGCGTCACGCCATGCCGATGAAGTCGGAGCCGCCAGGTCTGGGCGACGACGACGAGCACGATGCGCCCACCCGGGTGCAGCCGCGCATCGACCCCTCGATGCTGCGCGCGGCCCGGTCGCCTGTGCCCGAAGAATCGTTCGCCGAAGAAGACTACGCGCCCACCACCACCACGACCATGCCCGAAGAGGTGCCCGTCGAAGCGCCTCCGGAAGACGAGCCGGCGGTCGAAGAGTGCGACGAGGCGATGTTCTTCATCGAGCAGAGCCTCTACGACGAAGCGCGCGAAATTCTCGAGACGGTGCTGATCGCGTACCCCGATCACCGGCGCGCGGCCGAGCTGATGGCGCGCGTCGAGGCCGAACAGTACCGAGGTCAGAGCTCCCCCCAGAGTGCCCCGGCTGAAGGGCCGCAGAGCAACGGCGCCGAAGAAGAAGGCCGCGACGCGTTCGACCTCGCGGCGGAGCTCGCCAGCGAGCTGGGCGACTTCGGCGACGAGCAGTCAGACACGGGCGAGGCGTCGACCGGGGGCGGCAACGACGAGTACCAGGTGTCGGTCGAAGAGGTCTTTGCCGAGTTCAAGAGGGGCCTCGAGAAGGTCGTCAAACCCGAAGACGTCGACACGCATTACGACCTGGGCGTCGCCTACAAAGAAATGGGTCTCATCGACGACGCGGTCGGCGAGTTCACCATTGCTCGCAAGGGCTGCCTGGGGAAACGCAAGGAGATCGACTGCCTGTCCATGATCGGCATGCTCCAGGTGGCGCGCGGTGAAGTGACCGCGGCGATCGATGCGTACCAGCAGGGGCTCGAAAGCGATCACGCCAAGGGCGATGTGGAAAAGTCGCTGCGCTACGAGCTGGCCGTCGCCTACGAAGCCGCCAACCAGGTCGGCAAGGCGCTGAACCAGTTCCTCAAGGT
>JAYTAT010000485.1:0-9600 GCA_043737315.1 Archangium sp. | reverse complement strand
ATCGCGAGTTCTTGAGAAGTGCGCTGACCCTGGCCAGTCAGTCAGATGTCGATCACCTGTTGGTGATCGGCGACACGATCATTCCGGCCAGCGATCTGCGGGGCCGCAAATGCCGCAAGAAATTGATCTACGCGGTCACCAACGAAGCGATCGGCCAGGAGCTGCTCGCGAAGAAAGAACACGCGATCGTCATTCCCGCCTACGACTACTCGCGCACCGAACGCGTGAAGATGGCGGTCGTCTCGGCGCTCGCCCAGGGCGCGTTCAAAGAAGGCGATGCGGTGCTCTGCCTCACCGGGCGCATCGGCCGACAGCTGGACACCATGATGACCATGCGCATCGGCGGCTCGCTCGACGATCGGGTGGCGATCGAAGGCGTGAAGCTGGGTGACGAGTTCAACTCGCAGGTCGTCGACGCGCTCATTCAGCTCGCGCTCCAGATCGGGCAAGAGGGTTTCGAGGGCCACCCCATCGGCACCATCGTGGTCATCGGCGATCACAACGCGGTGATGGAGACCAGCCGCCAGCTCACCATCAATCCTTTTCAGGGCCTCTCGGAGAGCGAGCGCAACGTGCTCGACCCGAAGATCCGCGAAGCGATCAAGAACTTCTCGGTGCTCGACGGCGCGTTCGTCATTCGTGAAGACGGCGTCGTACTCGCCGCCGGCCGCTACCTGTCGGCCAGTGACGAGAACGTGAAGATTCCGCTGGGGCTCGGCGCCCGTCACGCCGCCGCTGCCAGCATCACCGCCACCACGCGGTGCATCGCGCTGGTGGTCAGCCAGACCTCGGGCGCCGTGCGCCTTTTCAAAGAAGGCAACATCGTGCTCGAGCTTCACCAGACGGCTCGCCGCACCTAGAGGAAAAGGGGTCAGACCATGGGCTTCATTCAATTCGATGTTCCGAACTCACTGCCGATGGAAGACGCGAAGAAGCGCGTCGAGGCCCTGCTGGCGTATTGGAACCGCAAGTACGGCGTGACCTCGGCGTGGACGGGCGTGAGCGCGACCATGAAGGGTAAGGCCGTGGGGGTCACGATCGACGGCACGTTGACCGTCGAAGCCTCACGCATTGCGGGTGAAGCAAGCGACCCCGGCATGCTGCTGCGCGGTCAGGCCAAGAAGTACCTGGTGCGGAAATTTGCCGAGTACCTGGACACCTCGAAATCGCTCGATCAGCTCATCAAGAACGAAGACTGAAGCTGATAGAAGGGGAGTCCCTTGAGCAAGACGAACCCCAGTGACGCAGAGGCAGAACTCCAGACCGTCATCAAGAACGACTCCAAGCCGCCCGTCGAGGTGACGATGCCGCCCCCCGTGGCGCTCCGCCCTGCCACCATCGCGCCGCCCCGCTCAGCCGGTTCTTCTCAATCGCTCACGCCGGTCGCCAGCAAAGAGTTCACCTCGCCCGAGGGGCAAGAGGTGAAGATCGTCGAGCCCGAGACGGGCACGCGCATTCACCATTACGAGGTGATTCGTCTGCTCGGCCGAGGCGGCATGGGTTCGGTGTACCTCGCGCGCGACACCCGCCTGGGCCGCCGCGTGGCGATCAAGTTCCTCCGCACGCACTCGCCCGATCTCACCAAACGTTTCATTCTCGAGGCCCGCACCACCGCGGCGGTGCAGCACGAGAACATCGTCATCATCTTCGAAGTCGACGGCTGGCAGGGCATGCCGTTCATGGTGTTCGAGTACATCACCGGCACCACGCTGACCAAGGTGGCGCCCGACACCAAGCCGCTCCCGCCGCCGCGCGCCGTCGAGCTGATGGTACCCGTGGTCAAGGCGCTCGCCTTCGCCCACAGCCAGGGCATCGTTCACCGCGATCTCAAGCCCGACAACATCATGATCACCGAGTCGGGCCAGACCAAGGTGCTCGACTTCGGCATCGCCAAGGTGCTCCAGGGCGACGATCAATCGGCCGTACCGGTGATGTCGCGCCCGCGTGCCCCGAAGACCAGCCTCGAAGACGAAGATGACAGCGAGCTGACGCAGCAGGGCGCGATGATGGGCACCCTCTCGTACATGGCCCCCGAGCAGTGGGGCATCGGCGTGGCCATCGATCACCGCGCTGACATCTGGGCCGTGGGCATCATGATGTTCAAGATGCTCTCGGGCAAACACCCGCTCGATCCGCTCAAAGGTCACCAGCTGATGGTCACCGGCATGCTCGATACGCCGATGCCGTCGTTGCGGTCGAAGGCGCCCGACGTGCCGCCCGAGCTGGCCGCGATCGTCGACCGCTGCCTGCTGAAGCGCAAAGAACAACGTTTCCCTGACGCAGTCACCCTGCTCCGCGCGCTCGAGCCGTTCCTCCCCGGCCGGTACACGCGCGAGCTGAAGATCGACGAGACCCCGTACGCGGGGCTGGCTGCCTTTCAGGAAAACGACGCGAACCGCTTCTTTGGCCGCGGGCAGGAGATCGCCGCCACCGTCAACCGCGTACGCGAGCGCCCCTTGCTGGGCATCGTCGGCCCCTCGGGCGCGGGTAAGTCGTCGTTCGTGCGCGCGGGCCTCGTGCCTGCGCTCAAACGTTCAGGTGAAAACTGGGAAGCGCTGGTGCTGCGCCCCGGCCGTCACCCGCTGGCGGGCCTCGCGTCGCTCATCTCTCCGATGCTCAACACCTCGGCGTCGATAGCCGATGAGATGAACGATCAGAAGAAGCTCGAAGAGCGGCTCATCAAAGAACCGGGCTTCGTGGGCGCGGTGCTCCGGGGGCGCGCGCGCCGCGAGAAGAAGAACATTCTGCTCTTCATCGACCAGTTCGAAGAGCTCTACACGCTGGTGCCCGACCCCATCGAGCGCAAGGCCTTCACCGCTTCGCTGACCGCCGTCGCCGACGACCCGACCTCGCCCATCCGCCTGATCATCTCGATTCGGTCGGACTTCCTCGACCGGGTGCCTGAAGACGCGCGCTTCATGGCCGAGCTGAGCCAGGGCCTGGTGTTCCTGAACTCACCTGGCACCGAGGGCTTGCGGGAAGCGATCGTCTCGCCCGCCGAGATGGCGGGCTACCGTTTCGAATCGACGGCGATCGTCGACGACATGATCACGCACCTGGCGACCACGTCAGGCGCGTTGCCGCTGCTCCAGTTCGCGGCCTCGAAGTTGTGGGATGCGCGTGACGCAGCGAACAAGGTGCTCACCTCGTCGGCATACGAGTCGATCGGTGGTGTCGCCGGAGCGCTCGCCAGCCACGCCAACGCGGTGATCGAAAAGATCCCGCCGCAGAGCCAGGCGCTCGCCCGGGCGATCTTTCTTCGGCTGGTGACGGCCGATCGCACCCGCGCGATCGTCGGCATGGACGAGCTCAAAGAGCTCCACTCCAACGCGGCCGAGCTGCAGAGCCTGGTCGACGAGCTGGTTCAGGCGCGCCTGCTGGTGGTGCAGACGGGCGCGGGCGCGGCCACGGTGGAGATCGTTCACGAGTCGCTCATTCACAGCTGGCCGATGCTCAAGCGCTGGCTCGAAGAGAGCGGTGAAGACTCGGCGTTCCTCGAACAGGTGCGCAACGCCGCCCGCCAGTGGACGCAGAAGGGCAAAGCAGAAGACGTGTTGTGGCGTGGCGAGCTGGCCGAAGAGGCCCTGCGGTTCCAGCGGCGTTTCCGCGGCAACCTGCCAGCCGCGCAAAAGGCGTTTCTCGACGCGGTGATCGATCTCTCCGCCCAGCAAGCGCGCCGGAAGCGCAGCCTCACCATCGCGGCCATCGGCTTCCTCGGCATGCTGGTCGTGGTGGCCACGATCGGCCTGGTGGTCATTGCCGCCGCGCGCGCCGATGCCCAGGAGCAGGCGACCGTGGCCATCAAGGCCGAAGCCGAAGCACGCGGCAACCTCGCCAAAGCAGTCCGGAAGGAGCAGGAGCGCGCCGAAGCGGCAGCCCGTGCGGAGAAGGCGGCCAGTGAGTTGGTGGTGGCGCTCGAACAGGCCCGGGAAGCGACCAAGTCGGCCGAGAACGCCGCCAAGCTCGCCGATGCCGCCGCCGAGACCGCGCGGGTGGCGATGCTGTCGGCCAAGCGCAACGAGAAGAGCGCGATGGAAGCCAAGCAGGCCGCCGAAGCTGCGAAGAAGTACGCAGAGCGGGAGAAGGCCAAGGCCGACCGGCTCAAGGCCGACGCCGAAGCGCGCGCCAAGCGGGTCGAAGAGCAGCTCGGCAGCTCGGTGATAGACGATCTGAAGTGAGGACAGGACGACCATGACGACTGGAAAATGGACGGTGCTTTCGCTCGCCGTGGGTTTGACGCTGGCGCTGCCCTCGTGGGGCGCTGATGAACCGGAGCGCCCGTGGGCGAAGGGTGTGCCCAAAGACCGTCAAGCCAGGGCGATCGCCCTGTTCCGCGAAGGCAACACCGCGCTCAAGGAATCGCTCTTTCCCAAAGCGTCCGCCAACTACCGCGACGCGCTGCAGGTCTGGGATCACCCGGCCGTGCACTACAACCTCGCGCTCGCGTTGGTGAACCTCGACCAGCCGCTCGAGGTGCACGAGCATCTCACCGCCGCCCTCAAGTTCGGCCCCGCGCCGCTCGATGACGACAAGTTTCAGCAGGCCCAGCGCTACCTTGCGCTGATCGAACGGCAGCTCACCAAGGTGAAGATCAGCTGCAACTTCTCGGGCGCCTCGGTGCGCCTCGATGGCCGCCCGCTCTTCACCGCGCCCGGCAAGTGGGAGGGCCAGGTACGCGCCGGCCCGCACACCATGACCGCCTCGCTCGAGGGCTTCCTGTCGGATGAACGTTCGATGGTGCTCGCCGGCGGCGACAGCCAGAAATTCGAGCTGCGCGTCTACAAGAGCGAGGAGCTCATGGAGTACCGCCGCGCGTTCAGCCCGGCGATCCCGTGGACGGCGCTCGGCGTGGGCGTGGCGGCGGTGGGCGCGGGCGCGGCGTTGCACCTGAGCGCGGCAAAAGAGTTTTCCGGCTACGACAGCGACGTCACCGCGTGCGCGACCGGCAAGTCAAACTTCGGCTGCTTTCCCAACAGCGACGTGCAGAGCCGGCGCACCTCTGCCCAGTCGCTGCAGACCGGGGGCATCGCCCTCTACGCCGTCGGCGGCGCGGCCGTGGTGGCCAGCGCGGTCTTGTTCTACGTCGGCCGGCCCATCGCCTATCAGCGCACCGTCAACGTCGACGCTCCTCGCGTGACCGTGCTCCCCCTCATCTCTCCCACCGTCACCGGCGCCGTCGCCGCTCTCGAGTTCTGACCCCATGAACCTCCGCCGCCTCGTCTTCCCCCTGGGCACTCTGCTTTTCACCAGCAGCTGCTTCGAGGTCGCCAGCAAGACCTGTGAATCGGGCCTGGTGTGCCCAGTCGGAACCGTCTGCTCAGGCGACGGCACCAACTGCATCTCTTCGACCGCGTTGTGCGGCAACAAAATGATCGACGCGCTGCCCGACGGCACGATGGAAAAGTGCGACGACGGCAACATCGTCAACGGCGACGCATGCCGCTTCGACTGCCGCGGCGGGGCCATCTGCGGTGACGGCACGCTCGACGCCGAGCTGCTCGACCCCGCGGGCAAGCCGCTCGAGTTCTGTGACGACGGCAACACGGTGGCCGGTGACGGCTGCAACCCGCGGTGCAAAGAAGAGCGGTGCGGCAACGGCATCGTCGACGTGATCGCCGGTGGCGGCACCGAGCCGTGCGACGACGGCAACACCATTCAGGGCGACGGCTGCCGCAGCAACTGCACCCGCGAGGTCTGTGGTGACGGCCTGCGCGATGCGTTCTCTGATGGCGGCATGGAGGCCTGCGACGAAGGTGACCTGATCGCCGGCGATGGCTGTAGCCCCACCTGCCAGCTGGAAAACTGCGGCAACAGCACCATCGATCTGCGGCTCGATGGCGGCCTCGAGGAGTGCGACAGCGACGTGGCCTCGTGCGGTCGCACCTGCCTGACGGTGCGCTGCGGCAACGGGGAGCGCGACAACGCGACCACCGGCCGCGGCCAGGGCGGCGAGACGTGCGACGACGGCAACACCGACGCCGGCGACGGCTGCAACGCCCGGTGCACCGGCGAAGAGACGTGCGGCGACAGCGTTCTCGACCTCGTGCTCCGCGACGGTGGTTTTGAAGTGTGCGACGACGGCAACTTCGACGCCGGCGACGGCTGCAGCACCGACTGCCAGTCGAACGAGATCTGCGGCAACGGCATTCGCGACACCGCGCGGGGCGAGCTGTGCGACGACAGGAACCTCACCTCGGGCGACGGCTGCCGGCAGGACTGCAAGGGCGTCGAGGTGTGCGGCGACAACTTCCGTGACGCGGTGTTGACCGACGGCGGCACCGAGCAGTGCGACGATGGCAACCTCGCCACCGGCGACGGCTGCAGCTCGATCTGCCGCTTCGAAGTGTGCGGCAACGGCATCCTCGACCCGAACGAGCTGTGTGACGACGGCAACACCCGGCCCATCTCGGCCAACCCCGACGGCGGCGCGGGCGACAACTGCTCGTCTGACTGCCGCTCGACCGGCACCTGCGGCAACGGCACTGTCGAATCGGGCCTGATGGAGCAGTGCGACAATGGCGTGGCCAACTCAGACTCCGCGGTCTGCAGTTCTCAATGCAGGGTGGCCCGCTGCGGCGACAACCTCGTGTACGCGGGCGTCGAGCAGTGCGACACCATCGTGGAGTCTTCGACCTGCAACGCGAACTGCAGCACCCGGCGTTGCGGCGACGGCATCATCAACGCGGTGGCGGGCGAGCAGTGCGACGTGTTCGGGGCGGTGACCGCGACCGAGACGAGCAACTGCGACGGCGATTGCACCATCGCCTTCTGCGGCGACAACCGGGTCAACCCGACCCGCACCGAGCAATGTGACACGGGCGGCGAGACCCCCGCATGCAACGGCAACTGCACGACGCGGCGCTGCGGCGACGGGGTCATCAACGGCAGCGCTGGTGAGCAGTGCGACGTCTTCGGCGCCGTGAACCCCGGCGAGTCTTCGACGTGTGACCGCGACTGTTCGGTCGCATTCTGCGGCGACAGCACCGTCAACGTCACCCGGGCTGAAACGTGCGACACCGGCGGCACCTCGGTCAGCTGCGACGGCGACTGCAGCGCGGTGTCATGCGGCGACAGCTTCACCAACGTGCCGGCCGGCGAGCAGTGCGACGACGGCAACAACGTGACGACCGATGCCTGCACGGCCACCTGCCAGCGCGCGGTGTGCGGCGACGCGATCGTGAGGGCGGGCACCGAACAGTGCGACACCGCCGGAGCCAGCGCGGCCTGCAACGCCAACTGCACCACCTCGCGCTGTGGCGACGGCATCACGAACGCCGCGGCCAGCGAACAGTGCGACGTTTTCGGGTCGCCCACGGCAGGTCAGTCGACCACCTGCGACAACGACTGCAGCTTTGCGTTCTGCGGTGACAACAAGGTCAACTCGGCGCGCGGCGAGACCTGCGACACCAGCGGCGCCACGGCGAGCTGCGATGCCGACTGCACCGCGGTCAGCTGCGGTGACGGGCTGACGAACGTCGCCGCCGGTGAGGAGTGCGACGACGCCAACGCGGTGAACACCGATGGCTGCACCAACACCTGCCGGCGCGCGGTCTGTGGTGACAACGTCGTGCGTGCGGCCGTTGAGCAGTGCGACACCGGCGCTGAGACCCTGTCGTGCAACGTCAACTGCACCACGCGCCGCTGCGGTGACGGCATCGTCAACGCCACCGCGCTCGAGCAATGCGATGTCTTCGGGGCGACCACCGCGGGTGAGAGCGCCTCGTGCGACGACGACTGCACGGTGGCTTTTTGTGGTGACGGCAAGCGCAACGCCACGCGCTCAGAGACGTGCGACACGGCGGGCAACTCGGCGACGTGCGACTCGGACTGCTCTGCGCCGAGCTGCGGCGATGGGTTCACCAACACCGCTGCCGGCGAAGCCTGTGACCCCGGCCTGATGGCCACCGCCGGGTGCGACGCCGACTGCACCATTTCAGCCTGCGGCGACGGGGTGACGAATCTGGCTGCCGGCGAGCTGTGCGACGACGGCAACGCGAGCAACCTCGACGACTGCCTCAACACCTGCCGGCCCAACGGCTGCGGCGACGGCTTCGTCGACGCGGCGGGCCCGGGCACCGAGGCTTGCGACGACGGCAACACCACCACCGAGAGCTTCTGCCCCTACGGGTCGGCGACCTGCACGCCTTGCAACGCCTCGTGCAGCGCGGTGTTGAACCTGACCGGTGGTGTGTGTGGTGACGGAGTGGTCAACGCCCCCAACGAGGTCTGTGACGATGGCAACACCCTGGCCTGTGGCAGCTGCAACGCGACCTGCAGCGCAGCGCAGAGCTCGGCGGCCGCGACCGGTACGATCGCCACGGACGACGAAGGTAAGGTCAACGACGGGTACACCATCACGCTCAACGACGGCCAGAACCCGGCCGTGGTGTTCGAGTTCAAGGTGGGCGCGGCTTACATGGTGGGGGCCGGCCGCATCGCCGTCGACTTGTCGGCCGCTGGCAGCTCCAACGATTCGGCCGTCGCCGACGCGCTGATTGCCGCCATCAACGCGCAGCCCGCGACGTTGCGCATCACTGCGAGCAAACGCAGCTCGAACCCCTGGGTCGGGCTGAGCCACGACCTCGCCACCAGCCTGGGCAACCAGACCATCACCAGCACCATTCCGGGGGCGGGTAACAACTTCGCCTTCGTTGGAATGGCCGGGGGCGCGGGCGCGAATTGTCAGAACACGCAGGGCTGCGCCACGAGCAACGACTGCGGCCCTCCGCTCACCTGCCAGGGTGGGGCCCCGAAGACCTGCCTGCCGTAAGGCTTCGGGCCAGCTCGAGGCCTCGCGCTCCTAGGTTTTCACTCAGAAAAGTGCTTAAGAAGCGGGATGGTTTTGGGGTGGTGCCCCGTAAATGCCCCCCAGTGCCTCCCCTTCTGGAGCATCAAGATGAGTCGTCTGACGACGTTGGTCTGTTTCGTTTTCGGTGTTGGCAACGCATGGGCTCAGGCTTCAGCGGGCGTCTCTGACGAACGCGTGAATCTCCCCAACGCCCCGGGGGCGATCGCCGGCGTCGCAGAGAACGCCAGCGTCGAGGGCAACCAGGGCGGGATGAGCTATTCGGTGAACGTCGAGGTGCCCAAAGGGTTCCCCGGGCTCACCCCTGAGATCGCTTTCAACTATTCGTCGAGCGGTGGTTCAGACGTGCTGGGCATGGGTTGGTCGGTGCCGAACCTCTCCATCGAGCGCATGACCTCGAAGGGCCTGCAGAAGTACGACCTCGCCGACCGCTTCGTCGTGGGCGGCAGCGACGAGTTGGTGCGTGTCTCACAGGCCGGGGCCAACGCGGTGTACCGCAGCCGCTTCGAGGCGGGCTTCGTGCGCTACACGTGGCTCAACCGGGGCACCGGCGAGGGCGGCACGTGGAAGGCCGAATACCCCGATGGCCGCGTGGGCTACTACGGCGCTGGCGACACGGGCGTGGTGGTGCCCGCGGCGCAGGTGAGCGTGCCCACCACCCCTCGCATCTTCCGCTGGCACCTCGTGGTGATGCTCGACCGGTTCGGTCACCGCATGCAGGCATCGTGGACGAAGGATGCCGGCGGCACCTCGTTGCTCGATCGGCTCGACTATCTCTACGAGGCGGGCCAGGC
>JAYTAT010000484.1:0-1462 GCA_043737315.1 Archangium sp. | reverse complement strand
CGTAGGAAAACAGGTCGTACATGGTGAAGCCGTCGTGCACCGTGACGAAGTTCACCGAGTGGTAGGGCTTGCGCGTGTTCCACTGGTACCAATTCGAGCTGCCAGTGAGGAAGAAGCCGCCGTCTTTCACTTCGGTGCTGTTCAGCTTGAAGCCGTCGTTGTTCTGAAACGCACGCCACCAATCGCGGAATCGCCCGTTCCACTCGCCCCA
This sequence comes from Archangium sp., assembly GCA_043737315.1. Taxonomy (GTDB): domain Bacteria; phylum Myxococcota; class Myxococcia; order Myxococcales; family Myxococcaceae; genus Archangium_A. Next base: position 1,251 of record JAYTAT010000484.1, on the reverse strand, counting down.
GCCGGTGCCGGCCTTGTTGGTCGCCGCGGGAAAGAGCCCGATGCGCGTGCCGTAGCCGTTGCTCAGCTCGTTGTTGCCGGGCCCGTTGAAGGACCTGCCGAGATCGTAGCCACCCGCAGCCCACGGCTCCGACATGACGCGGGTGTTGTACTTTTGCAGCAGCGGGTCATCGATGATGTCCTGAAGCACGGTGTTCTTCGGATCATCCCAGACCACGTAGTCGAGGTCTTTCTCACCGAGGACCGGGGTGAGATCGAAGCGGAAGCCGTCGACGTGCATCTCGTCGACCCAGTACCTGAGCGAGTCGACGATGTGCTTTCGAAACGGTTTGTGGTTGCAGCGCGTCTCGTTGCCCACGCCGGTGTTGTTCCAGAACGTCTGCTTGTCGGCGCTCAGCGCGTAGTACGCGTGATTGTCGAAGCCGCGGAAGTTGTAGAGGCCCACCACTTCTTTGGGATCGAAGTTGGTCAGCTGCGGCGTGATCGACGGGTCGGGGTTGAAGTCGAACTCGAGCCGCTCGCGCCAGAAGCCGCCTTCGCCGGTGTGGTTGTAGACGACGTCGAGGATCACCTCGATGTCGGCCTGGTGAAACTGGTCCACCATCCACTTGAACTCGTCGATGATCTCCTGCTGGTCTTTGCGGAACGAATAGGTGTTCTCGGCGATGAAGAACGAGAGCGTCGAGTAGCCCCAGTACCCGCCCTCCGACGGCTTCTCGAACGGGGGCATCAGCTCGACCGCGGTGACGCCGAGCTCTTTGAGGTAGGCCACCTTCTCGCCCAGGCCGCGCCAGGTGCCGGGGTGAGCGACGCCCGAGGCCGCGCTCGCGGTGAAGCCCTTGGGGTGCAGCTCGTAGATGATCGCGTCGTTCCAGCGGTGGCCGGGGGTGTTCTCGTCGGTGCGGCGCGTTCGGTAGATCGACTCGTTCTCGCTCCAGGTGTACTTGCTTTGCACCACGATACTTTTACTGGCCGCCGCCCACGTCGACTCCGCGCGCTTGGGGCCCGTGGCGAGGCTGCCTTTGCTCCAATCGTGATCGCGGTGAATGGCCTTGCTGTACGGATCCCACAGCAGCTTGTTGGGGTTGAAGCGGTTGCCGTCGGTATCCACGTCGGCCTTGAACCCTTTGATCGACCCGGGGATCCACTCGGGGTCGTAGGTCCAGTTCGGGCCCCAGGCGACGAAGCCGTAGTGCTGGCCGATGCCGATGCCCTCGACGTGAATGTTCCAGACGTCTCCGAACCGGGTCAG
>JAYTAT010000483.1:0-3926 GCA_043737315.1 Archangium sp. | reverse complement strand
CCACGTGCAGCAGCGCGTTGGGGGGCGCGAGCCAGAGCCCGAGCAGTACCGGTAGTGAGCCCTTCGCCGCGTCGAGCAGCAACACGACAGCGCCGAGTTTTTTTCCCGCCACCCGCGCGACGTTGGTCGCTCCGATGTTGCCGCTCCCTGCCGCACGCACGTCTTTGCCCGCGACCAGCGAGGTGATGATCACCCCGAAGGGAATCGAGCCAGCGAAGTAACCAAGCGCGACGAGAAGCCAGACCATGTCAACGCAGGCCCAGCGCGCTGTACGCGAAGATCACCCACACGTAGTTGAGCGCGAAGATCGCCACCATGCCCCAGCGCACGCGGCGCCATTCTTTCTGATCGAGCACGAACTCCGGCACGGGCAGGCGGAAGATCAGGTGCAGCGCGCTGTAGACGATGGCGAGCGCGAACAACGAAGCTGCCACGGTGCCCAGCGGGTTGGCCTTGAGCGCGCCGAGCAGATTGAAGTGCGCGAACCGGTCGGCCACGCGGGTAAGCCCGCACCCGGGGCACGGGATGCCGGTCATCTTACGGAAGCCGCAACCCCAGAAAGGAATCAAGCGGGCCACCGGGATCCAGCGGGCGATCGCGAAACCCACCACGCCGATCAGGGCCAGGGCGTCGAGCGCGCCGAACGAACGATTCCTGGCAGGCATGATGAGCTGCAAAACGAGAGACACCGTACACCGGGGCGCGCGTGGTGGGGGACCCCGACTTCAGCTTCGGAAACAACGAAGACTTTTCTCCTCCCCAGCCTTACTAGGGTGCCCATCATGAATTGTCTGTTGGTGGTCGCGCTCGTCGTTCTCGGGCAAGCACAGAATGTCGCCACGACGCCCGCTCCCCCCGCTGCGCCAGCGCGATTGTTCGACTCATTGACCGTCGACTTCGAGGTGGGCGCTGCCTACTTCTTCCAGAACGACGGCCGCTACGGCCTCAACGGCTCGCGGTACACCGCGAAAGAGGTTGGCCAGCAGAACAACCTCGCGATCGGGCTTCGCCTGGCGATCGAAGCGCAAATTGCACGGCACACCATCATCGCGACCTGGGCGCCGCTCGACGTCACGACGCGCACCACGCTGACTCGTGACCTGACGTTCAAGGGAACCACCTTCGCTGACACGACGGTGGTCGATCACCGCTACCTCTTTGACGGCTACCGGCTCAGCTACCTGTTCGGCCTCGTGCAGACCTCGCGCTTCACACTCGGCGTCGGAGCCTCCGTGCAGGTGCGCAACGCATCCGTCGAGTTCCGCACGGTCGACACGTCGCCCGCGGTGTTTGCCGTCGAGCGGGACATCGGCCTCGTCGGTGCGCTGAAGGCACGCGCGCGGTTCGACGCCGGAATTCTGTATGCGCAGGCCGACGTCGATTTTTTCAACACCTTCGGCATCGGCCTGCGCGGGGGCATTCACGACGTCGCGCTCACCCTGGGCGTGCCCGTGGTCGCGGGCCTCGATCTCCTGCTTCGGGTGAGGCTCGTCGGGGGCGGGGCCGACGTGCCTTCCCGCGACATCCTCAATTGGGCCAACTTCGGGTTCGCGCTGGTTGGGCTGCGGGTCGACCTGCCGCTGTTGTGGAGCCAACGCTGAGTGTAAAGCCGCCCTGTGCACTCCACGATGGCCTGGCCGGCGATGGACGAATTCATGCGCGCTGCTGCGTTGCCCGAGGGCGTGACGCTTCGCGCATGGACGAACGATGAGTTGTCGATGCTGCCCGGGCTTCTTCGCACCTGGTACCCCACCATCGGTGTCGGCGCCGAGTCGGTCTTTCTCGACCTCGAGGTGCTGCAGACGCAGCTCGCCTCATCGAGGCACCCTGAGCGAAATCTCTTTGCGTTCGCCATCTGCCGCGACGGTGAAGTGGTCGGCTTTCAGTCCTTCGAGCGCGAGGTCGGTGCCCGCACGCTGCACGGTCGCCTGGGTGTGCTCGCGCCGGAAGCACGGGCCGGGTTTCTGGGGGCACTGGGCTTTCTGCTCTTCGAAACGCTCGGGGCGCTGGTGGGCGCAGAGCTGCTGCTGGTCTGGGTCACGCTTGCGTCGAAGGGCCAACAGCTGTTCGCCGAGCGCCGCGGGTTCTCCTTGAGTGGGCTGGTGCCCGCGTTCGATCGCGACCAGCAGCCCGATGGCCGCGTGATGCGCGTGATGGAGGCGCTGTTCTCGAAGAGCCTCATCGACTCACCGCAGGTGCTGTGGCCCACCGACGCACAGCTCACCCCGCGGTCGCGCGCGGCGCTGGCCGTGCTCTTCCCGCGCTGAGCCACCGTTGCGTGCGAGCCTTCGGGCCCCGACAATCAGGCTGATGACTGCCTCGTTACGCCCCGCCGAAAGTCTCGCCGCGTTTCAGCGTGCGCCCGCGGGCACGTACCTGAACGGCGAGCACTTTCTCTACCTGTGCGAAACCGAAGAGCTCTACGCCTTCTTCATCTGGGGCCAGGCGCGAGCCGATGAGACCCGCCGGGTGGTCGACGCGCTCTGGGTGGAGGTGCGCCCCGAAGCGGTGCCTCACCGCTCGTACGTCGACTTCAGCGGCATGACCGGCATCGACCGCGAGTCGTTCGCCCTGCTGCGGGATTTTCTGGAGAGCGTGAAACACCGGCAGGCTGAGGTCACGGTGCAGGAGGCGCTCATCAGGCCCGGTGGTTTCACGGGCACGGTGATCGCGGGGTACTACGCGGTCTACCAACAGCCCTTTCCCGCCCGGCTCTTCACGGATTCGGCCGAGGCGGCGGCGTGGCTCGAGCTCGATGCGGCGGTGCTGCGCCGCTGGGAGGCGCTGCGCGATGAGGTGCGGGGCGTGCCACCGGAGCTGCTGCAGTTGAAGCAGTTGCTTCGCACGAAGCTCGATCGTGCCGATTTGCCGTGGGCGGCGAAGCAGCTGGGGGTCTCGACGCGCACGCTGCAGCGGCGACTGGGTGGTTCGGGCACCAGCTTTCAGAGGGTGCTCGATGGAGAACGGCTCGAGGTCGCGCAGACGTTGGTCGCCGACTCGCAGGAGAAGTTGTCGTCGATCGCAAGTCAGGTGGGCTTCGCCTCGTATCAGCACTTCAGCGACTGGTTTCGGCGCAAGGCCGGCAGCACCGCCGAAGAAGTCCGCCGCCGCGAAAAGTGAACTGGTCAGAGTCGGGTGAGGGCCTCGTTTCTGGCGCAATATCGGAAGGCGTTGGCGCGCCCACGATTCGGGCGGTGCCTACCTTCGGGTCATGACCCCAACCGCCACGCTTCGTTCCCCGGCCGTTTCTGAAGTCATCGCCCCTCTGTTCATCGGAGCCAATCTCGCCGTCTTCTTCGTGTTCGCCGTCTGCTTTCTCTTCGCGCCGCGGTACTTCGCCTCGCAGCTCGACATCACCCTGAGCTCGGCATCGGCAGTGGCTGATCTCCGTGCGATGTATGGCGGGCTTTCGCTGGGCGTCGGCGTGCTCTACCTGCTCGGGCTCAAGAACGTCGCGTTCCGTCCCGCGGCGATCGCGTTGGCCACGTCGACTTCGGCCGGCCTGGCGCTGGGCCGGGTGATCACCATCGTGGTGGATGGAATGCCGGGGCCGCTGGTGCTTGCGTTTCTGGCTTCGGAGATCGTTTCGGTTGCGGTGGGTATGTACTTGTTGAAGCAGGGGTCAGGCCATCACCCCAACCCGGGTGCTTGCTCAGCACTCCACCCTTCGGCTACGCAAGCCGCATGAACACCCTGCTCGTCGCGCTGCTGCTGACCGCCACCCCTCAAGTGACCGCCCCCACGATGACCCGCGGTGAGAAACTCAAGGGCGCCGAAGCGGTCGAGCTGAGCAAGCTGCTCGCGGCCCCCACCGACTACGAAGGCAAGACGGTCGCGGTCGAGGCGAAGATCCGCAAGGCCTGCGAGAAGAAGGGCTGCTGGATGGAGCTGGCCGGCACCGAGAAGGGCCCCGGGGTGCGCGTCAC
>JAYTAT010000482.1:0-3928 GCA_043737315.1 Archangium sp. | reverse complement strand
CGGAAGGTCTTGCCGACGTCTCCACCGCGCCGCTGCTCGCGCCGGATCAGGCAGAGGCTTCTTTGCTCGAGGCGCTCTCGCTCGTTGCCGGGCTGGCGGAAGCCGAGCAGATGTTGCTGGGCCTGTACGAGCGCCAGGATCGTCTGGGCGACGTGGCCGCGTACTACGAGGCGGCTTCTGCGCGCGCGACCGACCCGAAGCAACGCGCCGATCTGCTCATTCGCGCAGCCCAGCTCTACAAAGACAGGGCCGGGCGGCCGCACGACGCAGCGGCTGCGTTGCTGGCGGCGCGTTCTGCCAGCCCCGACGACCTCTCGCTCACCAAGCGCGTCGCCGATCTGCTGATCGAGCTGGGCCGCCGCCAAGACGCAGCCGACTTCGATGGCCTGTTGATCGCCAGCGATCCGTTCCACCCTTCCTTCGAGCGCCACGCGGAGTGGCTCGAAGAGAGCGGCGATGATCTCTCGTTGGCTGGCGTGCTGTCGCTGCGCGCCGAAGCGACGAAGGGTGAAGAAGCGGGGCCGATCTGGCTCAAGGCCGCTGCCGCGTTCCGCCGTGCCGGGGCCCTCGAGCGCGCGCAGGTGTGTGAAGCGCAGGCCTTCGAAGCGGCGCCCGGAAATCTGGAAGCGTTCCAGTCGCTGCTCGAGCGCGCTGAAGGTGAACCGCGCCGCCAGGCCGAGCTGCTCGCCATTCGTGCGCGCGCCGTGCCTGCCGAAGCACCGACCCTGTTGCGCCAGCGCGCTATGCTGCTGACGAAGTCGGGCGAGGCGCTCTACGCCGCCGCCGCCTGGGACGAGTACCTTCAGCAGATCCCCGATGACGTGGTGGCGCTCGAAGCACGAGGAACGCTCGCGGCCGATGCGGGCGGTGCACGTGCGGCGCAGCCTTTCGATCGCCGTTTGGTGCAGCTGACGGGTGATTCGTTGCCCGAGGCCACGCGCCTGACCTTGTGGACGCGCCTGGGCCGTGCCGCGGTGGAGTCGCAGGCCTGGCACGACGCGGTCGACGCGTTCGAAGCGGCCTTCGCGATCGACTCCACCTCAGAGCGCGGAACCGAAGCGCTCTCGATGCTGAACGAGGCGTACGGCCGCCTCGGTGACGTCGCGGGCCAGTACCGCACCACCATGCGCCTGGCCGCGCGCAGCACGGGCGAAGAGGCCGAAGCGCTGCACCGCCGCGCGCTCTCGCTCGAGCCCGTACCCCAGAAGGCCATCGAGGCGCTCGAGTGGCTGCTCGCCCGGCACCCCGGTGACCCGGCCCTCTACGAGAAGGGGCTCGGCGCGTACCGTGCGCTGGGCAGGGTGGGCGAGGTCGTCTCGTTGCACGAACGTTTTGCCGCCGCGTCGGGTGGCTCGATCGCCGCGAAGGCGCTGCTCGCCGCCGCCACGTTGGTGGAGACCGAGCTGCACGAGGGCCAGCGCGCGTTCGAGCTCCGGAAGGCGGCGTACGAAGCCGACCCCACGGATCTCGAAGCGGCTGAAGCGGTGCTTTCTGAAGCGCGCGCTCGCGGAGACGTGGATCGCCTCGAGCTGATGCTCGTGCGCATCTCGTTGGCCACCCAGGATGAGCAGCGCGCAGCTGAGCTCAAGCTCGAGCTGGCCGCCTCGCTCGAGTCGCGTCAGCAGTACGAAGCCGCGCGTGCACCGCTGGAGTCCATCCGGCGCGCGGGTGCGGGGGCCCCGGGGTATTCGCAGGCGTTGCTGGGCCTCGAGCGGATCGCCATTGGGCTCTGCGACCCCGCCGCCCTGGCCGAGGTTCAGCTCGCGTCGGCTGAGCTGCTGGGTGCTCAAGAGCGTGCGGCGCGCCTGCTCGAGGCAGCCCGCAGCTTCCGCGAGGCCGGGCAGCTCGTGCGCGCCATTCAGCTCACCCGCGAGTCGCTGGGTGCGCGTCCTTCGAAGGCCGGCTTCACCTTGCTGGTCGACCTGGCCCAGGAAGACGGCCGGCCCGACGAGCTCGCCCGTGCGCTGACGCAGCTGGCCGAGCAGGGGGAAGGCGTGGAGCGCGCGGTGCTGCTGCTGCAGGCGCTCGATTCGTGGCGCGCGGCAGGTGAGCTTGCCGAGGCCCGCGAGCTGCTCGAGCGTGTGCTGCGTGAAGCCCCGGGTGTGGTGAGTGCCACCGACGCGGGTCGCCGGTTCCTCGAGCTCGAGGCTCCGCAGCGCGCGCTCGAGGTGGCCTTCGTGCCCGCACTGCGTGCCGGACGGCTCGACGAAGCGCTCGCGCTGGCCGAAGCCGCGAAAGACGACGCGAAGATTCGTGAAGTGCTCGCCGTGCAGGCCCAAGCCGAGCCCGCCTCGGCCGAGGCTGAGCGGTACCTGTCGATTCTCCGTGCGTCGAAAGATGCGGCGGCCTTGCGGTCGTTCGCGTCGGCCGTCACCGCGCAGGCGCCCGAGCTCGCCACCGCGCTGCGCATCGAGATGGCCATCGACTTCCGCGACGTGGAGCAGGTCGAGGGCCTGGTCACCGCCGGCGCGACCGACGTGCTCGCCGGCCGCGCGTTGGAGACTGCGGCCACCGAAGTGTTGGTCGCGTTGCTTCCGTACCTCGGCTCGTTGTCCATCGAGCGCCGCGAAGCCATCTTCGAGCAGGTGGCGGTGCTGGTGCCCGCGCGCCGTGCGTCGATGATGCGCGAGCTGGCCACGCTGCGGACGTCGGCCGGGCGCTTCCAGGACGCGGTCGACACGCTGTTGGCTCTCGCCGCGCTCGAGCAGCGTCAGGGCGCGCGCGCGGTGCTGCACATCGAGCGCGCCACGCTGCTGCTGCGCCAGCTCAATGAGCCTGAGCTCGCCCGCGCTGCCTTCGAGCGTGCGTTGCTCGACGACTCGACGCAGCTGGCTGCGGTGCGCGAGCTGGTCGTGCTGTACCTGGACGGTGAGCCCGAACGTTTCACCTCAATGGTCGAGCGCCTCGCCGAGATGGCCGGCCCCGAGGCGATCGTGCGTTGGCGCGAGCCGCTGGCGAAGGGCTACGAGGCGCAGGGCCGGCTCAAGGAAGCGTACGTGCTCTTGGGCCAGCTCGAAGAAGAGCCCGCGCGCATCCGTCACCGGGTGCGCCTGGCCGAGCAGCTGGGCCTCAAGGGCGAAGCCTTCGCGCTGGCCGAGAAGGTCGCCGACAGCCGAGAAGAGTTCGAGCGGATCCTCGAGGGGTATCTTCGCTCGGAGCTGGTGCCGTTCGCGGTTCGGCTGGCAGAGAAGTTGTTGGCCGAAGGGCCATTGCCGGCAGCGTTGCTGCGGCTGCTCGCTGAGCGGCTGGCGCCCACGCTGCAGGGCGCTCCGCTGGCGGTGCGCGCGTGGCTCGAGCTGCTCGAGGGTGACGTCACCGAGGTCGATGGGTGGACGTTGTTCGGCGAGGCGTTGCGACTGTGCGGCCGTGAAGACGACGCGGTGCTGGCAGATGGCTTCGGCGCGGCGCTGTCGTCGACGGCAGGGGCGGCGCCGGCGGTTTCGCCGCGGAAGTTCGAGTGGGCGGCAGGCTCGGTGCCCGAGCCCGAGACGTGCGTCGCGGTGACCGAAGGCAGCATGCCTCGGCTCTTCGCCGCCATTTCCGAGACGCTGACCGGCTTCGGCGCGTCGCAGCTCGCGGTCGGTCTCGACGTGCAGGGCGGCGTGGAGGCGTGGCTGTCGAACTCGAACCTCGTGCTGGGCGCCGGTGCGTTGACCGTGTTCGGTCAGGCCGAGCTGCCGGGCCTGGTGGCGATGGCGCTCGCGCTCGGTGAAGGCGGCGTCGCGCTGCGCGGCATGGGCGAGGTGCCCGGCTCTACCGAAGCGGCCGTGCGCGCGTTCGCGGCGTACCCGGCGTCGCTGGCGTTCTTGCGGGTACTCGCGCAGCTCGATGATTCGACGCGTGGTGGTGATCCCGCGCGGGTCGAGGTCGGGGTGGTGTTGAAGAAGAGCGCTGCGTTCCGCGCGGTCGCGCTGGCTGCGCTGGAGTC
>JAYTAT010000481.1:0-3931 GCA_043737315.1 Archangium sp. | reverse complement strand
AGGGCGAGCGGAACTTCTTCGACGAGATCTACGTGTACGCGTGGTTCATCGGCTTCGGGCTGTCAGCGACGTTGTTCTTCGGGCTGATGAAGGTGATGGCTCCCAAGAAGGCGTGAACGCTTGCGCCGGGCCAGCGACACCGCAGCAGCGGCGACGAGCAGCCCGGGCGACGCGCTGCAGCCGGGGTTGGCGCTCGAGCAGGGCGTGGCGATGGAGGTGGAGGTGGCCCGTCACGGTCTCGGTGCCAGTTGAGGCACCCTGGTGGAAACGTAAAGGTCCAGCCGCCTAAGGCTCACGACAGGGATCGCTGAGCCCTGCTCCCTCAACTGGCGTTGAGAACCGGAACTCAGAACCAAAGAGCGCGATGGTGCCCCTGGCCGAGTACGTCCAAGGTCGCCCGACCTGGAAGCCGGCCCAACCAACGGCCCCCCTGAAGGAATCGATTCGCGCGGCGTTCTGATTCAGTTGGCCGTCTGCCTGTTCAAACGGCATCGAGCACAGACCGACGCGGGCATCGTCGATCAGGTAGTTTTCCGGACCTGTGGTGGATTGGGCGAAGAGCGGCTCGAAGCCACCATCGAATCGCCGAAAGCTGACACCCGAACAGAGCCCAGCAGTTTCGAAGTACAGAATGAACTTTCTTCCGCCTTGCCGGTCGTAGCAACCACCCGTCGCCTCGATTTCGCCACCGTCTCGATACTCCGGTCCCGCATCAATCAGATCGGCCGGTCCGGCATCGACGCCGCCGTCGACACCCGAATCCAGTGGCCAATTTTGACAGGTGCAGGCCGTGCAAAAGGTCGCTGCGGCGAAGGCAACAGCGACCTTGCATCCCAATGGCATGCGCCTCATGGCACCCTTGAGAAGTCGGCCCCTGGAGGCGATGGGCACGCATCGGTGGGCTGTGCGGCGACCATCCAATTATCTGGCGCAGCCATCGGTCTCATGAACCCGACGAAAGAGGTGTTAACCGCCGCACCCAAGATGCGGAGATTGTCGCTCGGCCCGAAGCCGTCACCGACAAGCACCACGTTGCGTAGCGGATCCCTGCGTTGCCTCCAGCCAGCGATACTCGCAGCCTGCTCTGCGACGGGCACGAGGTAGCCGACGATGTGAGGCGGCGAAAGAACCTGATTGAGTTCCTCTCTGTCAATCGCAACTGGCTTTTGAGCCGTCGCCGCGGAAGAAACAATGAAACACAGAACACCGACATAACTCCGCTGCAAGCTGCAACCCATGATGACCTCCATTGGAGTGATATTGACGCTCGTACAGAGTTATTTGGGATTAGTTAGGGCTTACATCAAGGCGCACCGCTTCAGGGCCGAGGCTGACTTCACAAAGAACGTGAGGTTTAACTCGCAGATTGGAGCGAAGGTGCCGGAGGTGATGGCCCCGAAGAAGGTCTGACCTGCGTCACTCCGGGCCTTCAGCCCCCCAGCGGAGATCGAGCTTGAGCGAAGGATCCGCCCCCGGAGCCAGGCAGGCCACCACGGTCTCCCGCGGCCGCCCACGGGCATCGCGCACAGCCACTCGCACCGAGTCCCTCCCGGGGGCGCGCGGCACCCTGGCGCTGAAACCGCCCGAGCGATCGACCGCCAGGGGCTCACCGTCGAGCCTGACCTCGGCCCCGACCTCCACGGTGCCCACCACGTGCGCGCACAACCCACGGTCCACTTTCCCGGAGCGGGCAATCTTCAGCAGCACGTCAGCCCGAATCGGCGTCACCGGGGAAGGCGCGCCACCCTGGTAGGAGTGCGCTTGCTGGCCAGGCCCCACTTCCACCTCTGCGTCGGCCGCCTTGAGGATCACCACGCCCGTCTCGGTCGCGACGGCGATGGCCTGGCCACTGGCGAGGATCGAGAACTTCGCGCCCCGGGTCACGGCGACCGTCTTGCCGTTCTCGTCTTCGATCTGCAGCACCCGTTGCCCATCGGCGTCGTACGACGCTGCGAGCCGGCCGCGCTTGAGCTGCAGCTGATGCACCACCGGGGTGAGCTCACGAACCTTGAGCTCGGTCGAGCCGGCCACGGTCAAGAGCGAGCCGTTTCCCACTGAGAGCTCTGCGCGGCCCGTGGCGTCGGTGCGCAGCTGCTCGTCTGCTTTGAGCCGGTCGCCCACGGCCACCGCGCGCCACTCGCCGGTCGCACCCTGCTTCTCGACCCTGCCCTCCACGGCCATCACCACCGCCTCGAGGTGCGCCTTCTCGGGCAAGACGACGACGGGTTCTTCTGCGGGCGGGCGGCGCACCTCGCGAGCCGGGGGCGAGTGCTCGAAGAGGCCTCGAAACGCCAGGTACCCGGCGCAACTCACCAACAAAACGATGGCCACCGCACCCAGCGCCAGGCGGGACATTGGCCGGCCCCCGCTCACGAGGGCCCACTCTCGAGGCCGAAAGCGAGCCGCAACGTCGCGTCCGCCTGCGCGTTGCTCCAGGGCCGCAGCAGCTCGTGCGCGTCGAGGAGAATCCTGTCCATGGTGTGCATCAGATTGTCAGCGGGGGCGATCAACACCACCCGGAAGTCGGGCCGGGCCGCCCGTAGATCTCGCAGCCGGGCTTTCGCGATCTGCGTGAGGTTCGTGCTCTCGACCACCAGGGCATCGGCCGAACCCAGCTCTTCGAGCGCGCGGCCCAGGCTGTCGCGCTTCAAGGGGACACATTTGAGGTCGCCCAGCACGCTCACCAGCCTGCCCCGGTCTTTGTCATCGGCCTCGACCACCAGCACCCGCCGCGGCGCCCCGAACTGGCGAGGGCCCGCCTCACGCCGGGTGCGCTCGTTCCTTCGCCGCTCGATCGCCCGGCTGACGGCCAGCACCAGGCTCTCGATCTCGAAGGGCTTGGTGAGGTACGCGTCGGCGCCCAGCTCTTTCATGGCGCGGGCCGACTCCAGAGAGGCGTAGCCGGTCATCATCACCAGGGCCACGAAGGGGTTGGCCTCACGGATCAACCTCGCCACCTCGAGCCCACCCGTCGCCGTTCCCCTGAGGTTCTTGTCGGTGACCACCGCGTCGAAGGTCGATTTTCCAAACAACGAGACCGCCTGGTCGACCGTTTCGGCGCTGACCACCACCATGCCGCTCTTGCCCAGACCCCGCTCGAGCATCGAGCGGATGACCCCGTCGTCGTCCACCAGCAGCACTCGAGGCGCAGACGCCGTCGCCCTGGCCACCGGCAGCGAGGTGGCGGGGGCGGCGAACGAGAGACACAGCTCAGTCGAGGCCCAGGGGGCGCGGGTGGGGTCGCCCTCGGGGTTGATGCGCACCTCCCCGCCGACCGCTTTCATCAGCCGGCGTGCGATGGCCAGACCCAGCCCCGAGCCCTTGCCCAGCGGCTTGGTGGTGAAGCCCGACTCGAAGACGCGGGCGGCCACCTCGGGGCTGATGCCTGAACCCGAATCGCTGACCCGCACCTCAGCGCGCCCGGTAGGCCCGACCGACAGACGCAGCTCCACCTGACCTGCAGGCTTGCCCTCGAGGGCATCGAGCGCGTTGAGCAGCACGTTGCGCAAGGCGTGCCTGAAGGTCAGCACCGCGCCCCAGGCCTTCAACCCCGGCGGTGGCGGCTGAAAGACGAAGCGGTCTTTCAGGGCGCCCACGGCAGGCTGGCAAGAAGCGACCACTTCGTTCACCACGGGCTCCAGCTCGAACCAGTCGACCGGCACGCCCTCGGGGGAAGCCAGGTGTTGGTAGGTCTGCAGCAACTGCTCGAGGCGGGCGACCTGGCCCAGCACCACCGGCCAATCGGCCGACGCAGACAGCTTTTCACCGAAGTCCCCCTCCACGAACTGCAGGCCCAGCTTGAGGGCCATCAAGGGGTGACGCAGCTCGTGAATGAGGTCGGCAGCGATCGCCTGGGAGAGCCTGCGGTCGTCTTCGGGGTCGTCAGTCATCGCTCACTCCAGGTGTGGTTTTTCGCCGGACACGGGGAGCA
>JAYTAT010000480.1:0-3931 GCA_043737315.1 Archangium sp. | reverse complement strand
CATGCGGCCCCGGCACCTGCGCGGGCTGTTGCAGCAATGGGCAGTGCTTCACCGAACCCCTCAACGGGTCCACGAACTTCTGCGGCAACGACGGCGCGGCCTGCGTCGACTGCGGCGCGACGGGTCGGCGGTGTGACAGCAACAGCTTCATCTGCGTGGCCAGCACCTCGTGCAACCCCACCACCTGCGCCAGCGGGTGCTGCTCCAACGGTCAGTGCTTCACGACGCCGCTCAACTCGACCACGAACTTCTGCGGCACCGGGGGCGCGGCGTGCAACGACTGTGGCCGCTTCGGCCTCGTGTGCAGCGCGCAGACCTTCACCTGCAACCCGCCCAACACCGGCGGCGGAGGGGGCGCGACGGGCGGCGGGGGGGGCACCGGCGGGGGCTCGGGCGATCCCTGTCAGGGCGTTCCCGTCGGGGGCCAATGCGTCTCGACCTCGTTGGTGCGCTTCTGCTCGGTGCCCACTGGCACGGGCACACCCACCGTGCAGACCTATCAATGCCCCGGTGGCAGCACCTGCCAGCCCAACGGCGCAGGCGCTTCGTGCGTGCAGACGGGCAGCTGCCGACAGTCCGACAGCCGCTGCGCGAGCCCCACCACCATTCAGCAGTGCAGCTCGAGCGGCACCTGGGGCGCGGCGCAGAGCTGCGGCGGCGGGGGGTGCCTTGGCAGCTCCATCGGGGCCAACTGCGCCATCGCGGTGGCGACGACGCAGATCACGGCGACCTTGCGGTACCAGACGCGAAATCCGATGGCAAACCTGCAGGATTGGGATGCGCCACTGGCCGTGCCAGCCCGCAACGTCCTGGTGCTCTCGATGCGCGGCCAGGGGTGGATCGACGCGGCGGTGACCGACGCCGACGGTCAGTACGTCATCAAGGTGCCCAGCGCGCCGGGCAGCTCTGACATCGTGCTCTTCGCAGCGTTCGGCGGTGACGGGCTGGGCATGCGCTTCGTGGTCGGTGACCCCGGCCTGGGCACCGGCACCTTCTCTCCCGGCCAGCAGGGTCAGAACGCGCGCTATTGGAGCTGGTCGAAGGCGGTCAACTCGCTGGCCAATGGCGGCGTCACCACCATCACCACCACCGAAGGCTCGGGTGCGCTCAACATCTTCGATCTGCTGCAGAGCATCTACGCCACCTCGTACGCTAACAATCAGGGCCGCCAGGGGCTGACCATCTCGATGTGGATGGGCTTTGGCACCGAGTGGAGCTGCGGCGCCTGCTTCTCGGAGACCGGCGGTGACTTCGACTCGTCGATCTGGATGCCGGGCGGCTCGCAGGATCAGGGCTACTGGAGCGACTACACGATAGGTCACGAGCTGGGTCACTGGCAGATGGCCAGCTACGGCACCTCGCCCAACGAAGGCGGCTCGCACATGCTGACCTGCCCCACCTTCCCCGGCCAGGCGTGGAGCGAAGGGTACGCCACGTGGCACTCGGCGGCGGTGCGCAACGAACCCTTCCTGGAAGACAAACAGGGCGGCGGGTTCTTCTGGTTCGACATCGGCTCGCGCCTCTACTTCCCGCTGTCGACCATGTCGCAGTCGAGCATCAACGGCCCCGGGGGTTCGAGCCTGCTGGCGCAGGTCGATGAGAACGCCGTGGCTGCGATGCTCTGGTACCTCTCAAACTCGCGGCAGACCGGGTCACGAGAGATCTTCAACGCGGTGACCAGCAAGCACATGAACACCACGCCCTGGCCGCGCAGCTACACGCGCCGCACGTGGGACGTGGCGGCCAACTGCGCGAAGACGAACGTGGTGAACACCAACCAGCCTTCGCTCCACCTGGCCGACGCGTTCGATGCGCTGAGCTGCGGCGGCAGCCCGGCGCAGAGCAACCGCATGCCGGCTGCGACCCTCTTGCAGACGTGCAGCTCGCCCACTTCGGCAGGCAATGGCGCGTACTACCCCTACCCCAGCACCTCGCCCCTCTGCCGCTCGGGGTTTTGTTACGGCTGCTTGACCGGCAGCACCTGCACCGCGGGCAACGTGGCCACCGCGTGTGGGACCGGCGGCGTTCAGTGCGTGCAGTGCGGCAGCAGTCAATCGTGCGTCAACGGAGTGTGCCTGTGAGGAAGCGAGTTCTAACGGTGATGGTGTTGATGTCTGCGTGTGCCAACTCGACGCCGGCGCAGGAGTCGCCCCGGGCGCTCGACACCACCGTGCGCATGCAGTCGCCCATTCGCGTGACGTGGGAAGAGGTCTCGCGCACCGACACCGAAGCGGTGGTGCTGGCGAAGGTGGAGCGCTTGAACAAGCTCGACATGTCGTTCTTGATGTCGGTCGAGCTGCCCCCGGGCGTGACGCGGGTCGAGGGCCGCACGCAGCTGACGTTGTTGCCGAACACCGAGGCGGTCACGGTGAGCGAGCGGTTGACGCTCTCGTTCACGGCGCCGGTCGAGGGTGATGCGCAGCTCAAGCTCGACGGCGATTCAGGCGCGATGGGCTTTCACTACAAGGTGCCGTACCGGTTTGGCCGGCCTGCGCCCGACGAGACGGGGCCGGGCGCGACGGGCATCGAGCCGCGCAAGGGCGACACGAAGTTCGGGCCGTCGGTGCCGCTGAAGTGACCGACTGATTCCGCTCGCGCCGGCAGCAAGAACCTTCACAACCTTTCGGAAATGTCGGCCGCGCTTTCGTTGACCCCGGGCGCTGGGCATTGTTTCACCCCCACCCATGGCTCAGTCCTTCACCGACTATCCGAACATCAGCAACCCCGAGTGCGTGTGGACGCCCCTGCGCGAGTTCGGCGGGCTGCCCAACGTCAAGTGGTGCGAAGAGACGCTCTGCGGCATCATCGCCGAGCCCGCAAACACCTGGAGCAACCTCGCCTACCTCGTGGTGGCCGGTGGGTTGTGGTGGTTCACCCGGAAAGACGAGAGCCGCACGCTGCGATTCTGGGCGCCCGTCGCCTTCTGGGTCGGCACGACGTCGTTCGTCTACCACGCGACCGTTTCGTTCCTGACGCAGGTGCTCGACTTCTGGGGCATGTACTTTTTCTTCGGCCTCCTTGTCCTGCTCAACCTGCTGCGCATGGGGAAGCTGGCGGCCGAGAAGCTCTTCTCGACCCTGTACCTGTCCATCGCCGGGCTGACGATCTTCACCGTGGTAGTAGCGAAGCTCCACCTGCCGGTTCAGGGCATCGTGCTGCTGATGCTGGTGCTCATCTTCATCACCGAGGTGTTGGCCAGCCGCGCTTCCAAGACCCCGGTCGCACACGGTTTCTTCGGGGTGGCCATCGTCTTCGTCGCCGCCGCGGCAGCCTTCTCGGGGTCGGATGCCTCGGGCCTTCGTTGTGATCCACACGACCATTTCTTCCAGGGTCACGCCATCTGGCACGTGCTCGGCTCGGTCAGCATGGCCTTCGCCCACCTCCACTACCGGCAGTTCAAGGGGCTCTTCCGCTAAACGAGCGTCCGGCAATCCAAGGATTTCGTTGACGATTCATGGTGATGCTTCTACGTACTGCTCGCCATGTCGGAGCCCCTGTTCACCGCAGACGAGCAGAAGAAGTTTGATGCGGGTATCGCCGAGTTGCTCTCGCATTACCCCCCCGAACGAAAGAGCGCGGCGATGTTGCCGGCGTTGCGCCTCCTTCAATCACTGAAAACCTGGTTGCCGCCCGAGGGCATGCAACTGGTCGCTCAGCGACTCGCGAGCACGGTCGAGGCCGCCTACGAGGTGGCCACTTTCTACGTGATGTTCCACACGACGAAGCCGGGCACCTACGTCATCGACGTGTGCACCAACCTCGCCTGCGCCCTGCGCGGTGCGGAAGGCATGCTCGCCTACCTCGAGCAGAAGCTCGGCACGAAGGCCGGCGAGAACGGCGAGAAATACTTCCTGCGTGAGACCGAGTGCCTCGCTTCGTGCGGCACCGCGCCCTGTCTTCAGATCAACGAAGACCACCACGAGAACCTCAC